>JBOHKZ010000055.1:0-4434 GCA_050729355.1 Phenylobacterium sp.
CTCGACGCCTTCGACGCCCTGACCGCGGCCCTTGAGGACCCGCGTCCGCATCCGCCCGAGGCGGCGCTCGTCCAGTTGGGCGGCGCGATCATGGGCGAACTGCTCGACACCCTGCTGGACACCGCCCTCGAGGACTTCGTCGGACCGATCTGCGAGACCCTGATCGGCGGCCTGCACGCGGGCGCGCAGCGGCTGGAACGCCAGGCGGACCGGGCGCGCGATGACCTCGCCCGTGAGCTCCGCGATTTCGACGGCAGCGAGGTGGCCGACACCGATCTGCAGGCGCGCCGACGGCAGGCCGACGCGGCTGACGTGGCGGTCCGCGCCGTGGAGCACATCCGCGATGCCGCCGCCGCCGCGTACGCGACCGCGACCGGCGAGACCTGGAGTCCCTGGCGCGGTGGCGTCCGAGGGTCCGGCGTGACGGCCGCGCAGATCGACGCCCAGGCGGCGCTGCGTGCGGCCCGGACGCGGGGGCTATCGGCCGAGGACCCGGGCGACGCGGTGGTGGCCTTCCGCGCCGCGCCGATGAGCGACGCGCCGCAGGACGCCTCGCGCATCTTCGACGCCCTGAACTGGGCGCTCGCCCAGTGGCCCGACATGGCCCTGGCGCTCACCGGCGCGGCTGGCGGCGAACGGATCGCCAAGCGCTGGGCGGCGCAGAAGCGCGTGCGGCTGGTGCTGGCACGTCCCGACTTCGCGGTGCACGGCCGCGCGGCACCGTTCCGCGCCAACGACATGCTGATGGCGCTGCGGCCGGTCTGTGTGCTGGGGCTGTCCCGCAGCCTCGAGGGTCCGCCCGACGCCAGGCCCTTCGGGCCGGTGCTCAATCTCCTCGAACAGGCCCACAAGGCCGGCGTCCGCTACGTGCGGATCGCGCGCAAGGCTGCGGCCCCCGGCTAGCGGCGGGTGCGGCGGTGGCCCGCTGGGTCATCGCGCGCAGGTTTCTTGCGTGAATTCCCTATCTAAACTGCGCGTACCCGCCGTTTTGCCTCGGCGGGCCGTGAAATTGCGCCCCTGCGGTTGAATATATCGGGGTTGCCAACCCGGGATGGCGCTCGACTACTGTTCCGTTGGCTGAGTGTCGCCACGGAGTACGTATATGTCCCCGGGTCGTGTCGAACCCTTCCAGAGGGCGTTGACGGAGCTCCGCGAGCGGCTTCGGCTGGGCGCCCTGACGCCGGGCGCGCGGGTGACCGCCAAGGAGGTCGCCGAGGAGCTGCGGCTCAGTGCGACGCCCGTGCGCGAGGCCCTGTCCCGCCTGGCGGGGGAGGGCCTGCTCGAGGAGCGGCGCGGCGACGGCTTCTTCGTGCGGACCTTGAGCGCGCTGGACATCGCCGACCTCTACCGCATGAGCCAGGCGATCCTGGCGCTGGCGCAGGATCAGGAACGCCGAGGACGGCCCGACCTGGCCCAGGCGGCGGCCGAACTCGCGGCGGTCGATCCGGTGCGCGCGGTGGAGCGGATTTTCGCCGCCTGGGTCGCCGAGGCGGGCCGCCCGGTGCTGGCGACCAGCTACCGGCTGCTGGCCTACCAGGTGGGCGCGGTCCGCCGCGCGGAACATCGGCTGCTGGCCGACCTCGTGAGCGAGGCCCGGAGCCTGGCGGCGCTGGCCGCGGCGGGCGGTTGGCGGGCGCGGCAGGCCGCCCTGACCGCCTTCCACGATCGCCGTATCGCGCTCGCCGACGAACTGGCGACGTTGTTCGAAGCCGATCCGGCCGCGGAAGTATAGTCCGATATATCCGAATATAGTCCGATATAGGTTGAGTATAGCTGTTCCGGCGCGCGTCGTGGGTCGGCCGCCATTTCCGGCGGCGGGACCAACCCAGGAGGTTGCGATGTCCAAGACCCTTCCGACCCCGACGAGCCGGCTGATCTGCTTCGGCGGCGCCAAGGCCTGCACCAATTCGGTCGAGATCGGCGAACCCGAACTCAACCCGAAGAAGGGCTTCGGCGAGTAACGGCTTGGGGCCCGCCGCCGGTCGCCACGGCGGCGGGCCTCGCTGCGCCGATGAATAACTTGGCCCCCATGGAGTGGTCCCTCGCGCCGGCCGTGCACGCGGCGGCAATCGACGGCGACCTGGTGTTCCTGAGCGTCCCCAACGACGCCTATTTTTGCCTGCCGCGAGCCGCGACGCAGGCCGAGCTCAGCCCCGACCGCCGGCGCCTGTTACGCGTGGCCGCCGACCTCGCGCCCGACCTTGTGGCGGCCGGCCTGATCGTTCCGGAGACGGGGGAGGCGACGGCGCTTTACGGATCCTGGCCGCAGCCGGGGCGGCGATCGGCTCTGCTGCCCGCCTACGACCCGCCAACCTGGCGTCACCTCGCCGAGGGGCTGGCCGCCCTCGCCGATACGGCGCGCGCCTATCGCAACACACCGTTCGCGGGCCTGCTGGAGTGCGTCGCCGCGCCCGGCCGGCGCGATCCGCCGGCGACCCCGGAGTTGCTGGCAGCCGTGCGGGCGTTCCACACCTGGCTGCCCTATGCGCCGGTGTCCGGCAAATGCCTGCTCCGGTCATTCATGCTGCTGCGGCATCTGCGCCGGGAGGGGCTGGACGCGCTCTGGGTGTTCGGGGTGCGGACCTGGCCCTTCCACGCGCACTGCTGGCTGCAGGCGCAGGACGTGGTGCTCGACGACCAGCCGGACCGCACCGCGGCCTTCACCCCGATCCTGGTGGTCTGAGCGTGCGGCGGGCCTTTGTCGCGCTCGTGTGGCGCACCGAAAGTCTGGACGCCTGCGCGCAGGCGGCGCTTCGATCGGCCGAGGCGGACGCCGATCCGCGGCATATGGCGCGGATCGAGGCGGCCGGCCTGCGGCTTTGGACGACCTCGGCGGCGCCTCTGCCTGTGCTCACCTTGCCGCCCGAAGCCGGCTGGCTGGTCGGCAACGCCTTCGAGATGCCGGGGGCGGGGCGATCGCCGTTGCGCGAGGGGGTGGCGGGGTCGCCGCGCGACCTCGCCGTGCGGATCAGCCGGACGCTTTGGGGGAGCTATGTGGCGCTGCTGCGCGACCCGGCGACCGGCGGGCTCGCCCTCTACCGCGATCCGAGCGGCCTGCTGGACTGTTTGACCTGGAGGCTGGGGGCCGGCGTCTGGGTCGTCGCGTCGGATCTGACCCGGGTTCCGGGCGCCTTGCGGCCCCGCTGGCCGGCCCTGAACTGGCGGCGGATCGCCGACTACCTGGCGGCCCCCGGGGCGGCGACCAGCGCCGCGCTGCTGGACGACATCGAGGCTGTGGGCCCCGGCGATCTCCTGACGCTCGATGCGCCGGCACGGCCGGTCGCCGCCTGGACCCCGGCGGCGTTCGCGGCGGACCCGGTGACGGATTTCGACTCGGCGCAGCGCGAGATCGTGGCGCGGGTCGACCGCTGCACGGCTGCGCTGGTGGGCGGGCACGAGCGGGTCCTGGTGGAGCTGTCCGGCGGGCTGGATTCCTCGGTGCTCGCCGGGTCGCTCGGCGCGAGCGGTCAGCTCTCCCGTGTCGTCGAATGGCTGAACGTCGGCGATCTGCGGCCGGAGGGCGACGAGGGCCGCTACGCCCAGGCGGTGACCGACCGGCTGGGCGTGGGCCTCACGGTAATGGACCATCGGCCTGGCGTCCTGACGGAGGAAGATTTCGCCGACCTCGCGATGGAGCTCTGGCCGGCGATGGAAGGCGCCGACGCGGCGCGCGATCGCGCCGAGCTCGCCCGCCTGCACGCGACAGGGGCAACGGCGATCCTCTCGGGCGAGGGCGGGGACGGCGCCTTCTTCCAGATGCCCAGCGCCCTGGTCGCCGCCGACGAGCTGCAGCGGCGCGGCCTGGGCGCCCTGGGCTCGCCGGTGATCGCCGACGTGGCGCGCCGCACCCGGCAGTCGGTCTGGGCGGTGCTCGGCGAAGTGTGGGCGGCGCGACGCGGCCGCTCGCGACGCCCGCCGGAGACCCTGTCGCTCCTCGGCCCGGACCTCGACGCCGCGAGCCGCCGGCTGACGCATCGCTGGGTGGCGGACGCCGCCGATCGCGGGCTCCCGCTCGGCAAGCGCAAGCACATTTCGGCGATCGCCAACCAGCACCTCAACCACGGTCCGAGCCGGCGGCGTCGCCAGGCCGACCTGCTGTTCCCGCTGATGGCGCAGCCGGTGCTGGAGCTATGCCTGGCGATCCCCACGCCCGACTTGGCGGGCGCGAGCTACGACCGGCCGTTCGAGCGCGCGGCCTTTGCGCATCGCATTCCGGAGCTGGTCCTGAACCGCCGCGCCAAGGGCAACCTGGCGGTCTATTTCTCGCGCCTGGTCGCGAACAGCGTGGACATGCTGCGGCCCTATCTGCTGGACGGCTGCCTGTGCGAGGCCGGCCTGCTCGATCGCCGGAGGCTGGACCGCATGCTCGACCCGCACCAGCTCATCTGGGACGCGAGGGCGACCGATGTCCTGTGGGCGGCGACGGTCGAAGCC
>JBOHKZ010000056.1:0-3936 GCA_050729355.1 Phenylobacterium sp.
GCCACCTCTTCGAGGCTGCGGCCGGAGGCGACAGCGTCCTCGAACTTGTTGGCTTCGCGGTTGAGGATCGCGAAGCGGAAGGTCTTGTCCAGGATCACCGTCCACGACCACAGCGACGCGGCGGCCAGCCCCAGCATGACGAATTTCACCACCCAGCTCGCCTGGAGGAACAGGGTGACGAAGTTGAAGCTGGCGGGCGTGACGGCGGCGGGGTCCATTCGAGGGTCCAGGGCTCCGGAGGTCAGGGGGATTCGGGGTCTAGGTGAGGGGGTGCGGTGGCGAACTTAAGGCGCCGGCTCGAAGAGCGGACTTAACGCCGCGACCATCTCTCGCGGTGGCTTTTTTGCACGCCCCTTGAGGTCGATGCAGACGGCCTGGACCTGCGCCTGGGCGATCAGTTCCTGACCGCGGAAGATGCGCTGGCTGATGTTCAACCGGGCGCCGGAGACGCTGTCGTAAGTAGTGCGGACCAGCAGGGCGTCGTCGATCCGCGCGGCGCGTTTGAAGTCCAGTTCGATGCGGATGACGCTGAACGCCGTGGGTTCCGGCAGCGCCAGGAAATCGCTGTGGCTGATGCCGACCAGGCGGAAGAAATCGCTCCGCCCGCGCTCGAAATAGCGCAGGTAGTTGGCATGATAGACGACGCCCGTGAAGTCGGTGTCCTCGTAGTAGATCCGCACCGGCAGGACATGCTCGCGGCCTTCGAGCCACCCGGCGGAGGGCTCGCTATTCATCGAACAGGTCCCCCGCCGGCGGGAGGTTGGCGGACTTGGGCGCGGTCAGGCCCAAGTGGGCGTAGGCCTTGGCGCAGGCCATGCGGCCGCGCGGCGTGCGCTGGATGAAGCCCTGTTGCAGCAGGAAGGGCTCGATGACGTCCTCGACGGCGTCGCGGGCCTCCGCGATGGCGTAGGCCAGCGTCTCCACCCCGGCCGGGCCGCCGGCGTAGTTCTCGATCAGCGCGCGCAGGTAGCGGCGATCCAGCGCGTCGAGGCCCATCTCGTCGACGTCGAGGCGGGCCAGCGCCGAGGCCGCCGCCTTCTTGTCGATGAGCTCGATCCCGTCGGAGGCGGCGAAGTCGCGGACCCGGCGCAGCAGTCGGCCGGCCACGCGAGGGGTGCCGCGGGCGCGCGCCGCGATCTCGGCGGCGCCGTCGGGGTGCAGGCTGACGCCCATCTTGGCCGCGGCCTGGGTCAGCACCTTCTGCAGTTCACCAGGCGTGTAGAACTCAAGCCGGATCGGGATGCCGAAGCGGTCGCGCAGCGGCGTGGCCAGCAATCCCGCCCGGGTCGTCGCGGCCACGAGCGTAAAGGGCGCCAGGTCGATGCGGATCGAGCGCGCCGACGGCCCCTCGCCGATCATCAGGTCGAGGACGTGGTCCTCCATGGCCGGGTAGAGGATCTCTTCCACGTTGGCCGCTAGGCGGTGGATCTCGTCGATGAAGAGGACGTCGCGGGGTTCGAGGTTGGTCAGGATGGCGGCCAGGTCGCCGGCCTTGGCCAGCACCGGGCCCGAGGTGGCGCGGAAGTTCACCCCAAGTTCGCGGGCGACGATCTGGGCGAGCGTCGTCTTGCCGAGCCCGGGCGGGCCGAACAGCAGCACGTGGTCCAGCGCCTCGGCGCGGTTCTTCGCCGCCTCGATGAAGACCCGCAGGTTCCCCTTGGCCTGCTCCTGGCCGACGAATTCGGCCAGCGTCTGGGGCCGCAGCGCCTTGTCGGGCGCCTCGAAGGGCACGGGCTCTCCGGAGACAAGGCGGGTCATGGCGACACGCCGATGCAGCCATCAAATACCGTCATCCCGGCCGCAGCGAAGCGGAGAGCCGGGACCCAGGGGCCACTGCAGTGCGTCCGCCCCTGGGTCCCGGATCGGCCTTCCAGGCCGTCCGGGATGACAAGGCGTGTTGGGTTTGATTTCACCGCCCCAGCTCCTGCAGGGCGGCCTTGATCAGGGCGGGGGCTTCCGTTTCGTCGCCCATGCGCAGCGCGGCCTGTTCGACGACGCGGCGGGCGGCGGGTTCGGAGACGCCGAGGCCGAGCAGGGCGGCGACGGCTTCGCCGGTGGCGGAGGGCTTGGGCGGCTCGGCGGCGGTGGCGCCGGCGTGGAAGGCCGCGACCGCGCCGTCGCCGATCGGCTTGTCCTTCAGCTCGGTGACGATGCGCAAGGCCAGCTTCGGCCCGACGCCCTGGGCGCGGGAGACGGCGGCCTGGTCGCCGCGGGCCGCAGCAGAGGAAAGCTCGGCCGGCGGCAGGACGTCGAGGACGGCCAGCGCCGCCTTGGGGCCGACGCCCTGGATGGTCTTCAGCATCACGAAGGCGCGCCGCTCGTTGCGGTCCAGGAACCCGTAGAGCGTCATGCCGGTCTGCTCGCCCCACTGGCTCTCGATGTGCAGGGTGGCGGCCTCGCCGGTCGCCGGCAGGCGGCCCAGCGTGCGCGACCCGCAACGCACGACGTAGCCGACGCCGGCCACATCGATCAGCGCTTCTTCTTCGCCCACCTCGGCGACAACGCCCCACAGCCGTCCGATCATTGGGGGCGTCCTGGGCTGGATTTACGGGCGGTAGGGTGAATCACGTTCGGCATCTGTTCCAAGCATGCCGTAAACCACGCTGACTCGCTTGCGCAATCGTGAACATGCCGAGATCAATCCGTGGACGCCGAGGGTCAAAAATAACCATCGAAATAAACCACGATTCCGGGGCCCTTCTGATCCTCCCAACCCGTCATCCCGGACGCCGCGAAGCGGCGAGCCGGGACCCAGGGGCGGGTGCAGTGGGCTCCCCCCCGGCTCCTGGATCGGCTCTTCGGCCGTCCGGGATGACAACAACTAAGGTTGGACGCCTGCCTAACCGTGCGGATTGGGGATGGACGAGCCCCAGGGCGGCGGGTCGAGGCCGTGCATGTCGGTGGGACAGTAGGTCCCGCATCCGGCCAGAAGCAGCAGGGCGGCGGCCCGGACGCCGTTCAGGACGAGCGTGCGCATTGGGGGGAAGCTGGAGCTTGCCCGGCGGCGGATTTGTGGCGGCGGTTCAGCGGGTCAGCTCGACGAGGTCGAGGGTGGATTCGAACTTCGGGTAGGGCAGCACCAGGCGCCAACGATTGGCGCCGATGCGTTCGAAAACGCCGATCTGGTCGCGCTCCGGGGCGTGGCCATAGACGGCCGACCGCTCCTCGGCCAGGGCCACGGCGCCCAGGTAGACCAGCCGCCGGGCGGTGTCGGGATAGAGATTGCCCATCGGCCGCTGCGAGCCCGTGGTCTTGACCAGGGTGAGGTCGCCGCCCGGGCTGAGCGCCACCCGGCATTTGAACCAGCCGTAGGCCACGAGCGGCAGGCCGGACGCGCCCTCGCCCGATCCGAGCTTCACCGTCCGGCAGCGATAGTCGCCCGGCCCGGGCTGCGGGCGGGTGAGGCCCGCCTTGGGATCGGCGAGCACGCCCAGTCCGCGAAGGCCGCGGGCATCCCCGCGCTGCGCCTCGGCCAGCGCCGCGGCCCAGGCGCCGTCCAGGCCGCGAAGGCGCGTGACGTCGGCCTGGCGGGCGTCCTGGCGCCAGTCGCCGGACGCGGCGTGAGCGGACGAGGCTGTGACGGCGATGACGGCGAGGGCTGTGGCGATGGTCTTCACGTGTCTCTCCAGGTCCTCCAGCGAGGATGCGCCCGTTCGTCTGAACCCCAACCAACGCGCGCGGGCGGTCCGGCATTCAGGCCGCGCCGAGGTAGCTCCGGGCCCGGCGGGCGTGGGCGTGGGCGATGGCGACGGCCAGCGCGTCGGCGGCGTCGCTGGTGGTCTCGCCGGCCGTGGGCAGCAGGCGGCGGATCATGAAGCCGACCTGGGCCTTGTCGGCGCCCCCGGTCCCCACTACGGCCTTCTTGACCACCGTGGCGGCGTACTCGGCGACGCTGAGCCCCGCCCGGGCCGGCGCGATCAGGCAGCAGGCCCGGGC
>JBOHKZ010000057.1:0-6497 GCA_050729355.1 Phenylobacterium sp.
GACCAGCGCGTCTCGCGCCAGGCATCTGGCGCGGGGGCGCGCGCGCTGCCGCCGGCCCGCTTGGCCAGTGTCTCGGCGGCGGCCACGGCCTTGGCGTCGGCGCCCAGCACCTGGGCGTTGTCGACGAACCACTGGTGGTAGGCGAGGCGGCCCTCGGCCGACGTCATGTCGAAGGGCGCGGTGGCCGGGTTCTCGCGCCAGACCTGCTCCATCAGGCGGGTGAGGTCGGGAAGGCCGGGCTCGGCGGCGTCGGGGTCGGGAGCGTCGAACCAGGCCTCGGTCTCATCCGACAGGCCGGTGGCGAAGGTCTCTCCGGCCCGGGCCGCGCGCAGCGCCCGGCGGCGCATCAGCGGCGAGACCGGCCGGCCGGAGGCGAAGCGGTTGTGCAGGTAGGGGATCGGGCTGGTGGTCGCGTGGCCGTTGCGCAGCATCGCCTCGGCGAACTCGGCCAACAGCTCCGCCAGCGGCGAGCCGGGCGTCACCGAGATGCGGTTCTGGTGCTTCGAGAGCACCTTCGGCCTGTGCGGATCGAAGCCCGAGAAGTGGAAGAAGGTCAGCGGCTGGCCGTCCACCGTCCAGCCGGCCTTGGTCTTGGCGAGCGTCCGGCCCTCAAGGTTCCAGTAGGCCAGATTCATGTCGGGGGCGCGGTGGATGGCGACGCTGTCCACGAAGCCCGGGGACATATCCATCCACTTCTGGTCGGTGAAGAGGCCGTTGGCGAGGTCGACGCGGCAGTCGAACTCGCAGCGGTCGGCCCACCAGCTCATCAACTGCTTAACCTTGGGCTCGGCCCGCCCGGCGACGAAGCCCAGGTTGTAGACCCCGGAGCGCAGGATCGCCTGGTCGTTGGGGTTGGCGTCGCCGAGCAGCGGCCGGGTGACGTGCGGCGTCAGCACCAACTGCGCCTCGGCCAAGCCCGCGCGGACTCCGTCCAGCGGGCGATAAACGAAGATGTCGGGGTCGAGGTAGGTGGCCGACTTGACCCCCGGCTGCGCCAGCAGGTGCTTGAAGACGTAGGGCTTCACCGCCGTGTTGAGCTCCAGCGCGTCGTAGTAGACGCACATGGCCGCGAAAGGCGCGCCGACACTGCCGGCGTCGATCACCTCGGCGAAGGCCTCAAGCTCGGGGTTCGGGCCGTCGGTGGCGACGATCACGCGCCGCACCTTCGGCTCGGCGCGCGCCAGGCTCTCCATCAGCGTCGCGGCCTGGGCCGCATAGTTGCGGGAGACGATGGTGAAGATGACGTCCAAGCGAGCGGTCTATCAGGGGTTGGGATTGCGCGGCAACGCGGGGTGACGGCGTTAGGCGGCCATCAGTTCGTCGAGCTTGCGGATGTCGGTGACCGGCGAAGCGACGCCGCCCTCCATACGCATGACCTTGTTGCAGTAGAGGCGCAGCAGGTCGAGGTCGTGGCTGGCCAGCACCAGGATGCCGGCGCGCTCCACGAGCTTCAGCAGGCGCTTGTGGGCGAGCTGCTGGAATTCCGCGTCGCCAACCGCGATCCACTCGTCCATCAGGAGCACGTCGGCTTCGACTGAGGTCGCTGCGGCGAAGGCCAGGCGCGCCTGCATGCCCGCGGAATAGGTCTTCACCGGCATGGCCAGGAAGGGACCGAGGCCGGTGAAGTGGGCGATCTCGTCCATCCGCGCGTCGACTTCCTTCGCCGACAGCCCAGCGATGCGGCCGCGCAGGCGGATGTTCTCGTAGCCGCTGGCCGAGGGATCGATGCCGAGGTTGAGGTCGAGCAACGGGGCGATGCGACCTTGCACCTCGATGCTGCCCTCGTCGGGCTCGTAGGCGCCGGAGAGCGCCCGCAGGAGCGTGGTCTTGCCGGAGCCGTTGTGGCCGACGAGGCCAAGGCGGTCGCCCGCCTTCAGCTCCATGCTGAGGCCCGAGATGGCGGTCACTTCCGTCGCGCCGTGCGAGCGGCCGAGGCTGCCGCCCACGGTGATCTTGGCCAGGCTCTTCTTCAGAGACTTGGCGTCAACGCCGTAGACCGGAAAGCGCAGGGTGAGATCCTGGCAGGAGATGGAGACCGGGGGCGACTTCATAGGTAGTGCACGATCCGGCGGCGGGTGTTGGCGAAGACGGTGAAGGTCAAACCCCAGCCTGCCAAGGCCATGACAGTGAGGAACAGGTAGGTGTGCGGCGCGACCTCCGTTCCCAGCAGTGGCGCGCGGACGGCCTGCAGGATGTGGTAGAACGGGTTCAGCTCGAGGAAGGCGTGGTTCTTGCCGAACCGGTCCGCCTTCCAGAACACCGGCGTCATGAACATGGCGAACTGCATGATCGACTGGACGATCTGCGGGATGTCGCGGAATCGGGCCGAGGCGATGGCGGCGAGCATGCTCCCCCACGCGGCGTTGACCACCAGCAGCAGCAGGCCCAGCAGGGCCGCGGGTATGTTCGCCTCGCGCCAGTAGCCGAAGTAGATCAGCACGGCGATGACGATCACCAGGTGGTGGCCCAGGTTGATCAGGTTCCGCAGGATGGTCCGCCAGACGAAGGTGAACATCGGGAGGCTGGTCTGCGACAGCATTCCGGCGGCCTGGACGAAGGTCTCGCAGCCCTCTGTGACGGTGCCGGTGATCGCCGCGAAGAACACGATGCCAAGGGCCACGTAGGGCAGGTAGTCGTGCAGCGTCAGGCCGAACAGGCGCGAATAGACGAGACCCATCCCCAGCACCATCAGCGCCATGGACAGGGTGATCCAGAGCGGGCCGAGGATCGAACCGCGGTAGCGGGAGCTGACGTCGTGCCAGGCGAGCGACCAGGCCAGGTCTGCCCGGCCCACGGACGCGCGCAGATCGCGCAGCGCCATCTGGAACTCGAACAGCGTCCCGCGCCGTCCGGTTCGCAGCATGTGGGTCGCGGCTTCCATGGGGTCTCCCGACGAAGGGGCGCTCCTAACAGTTGGCGTATGGCCGGGCAAGGACGAGCCCCCTTAGATCACCGGTGGATTAACCGGGGATTTTAAAGGTCGCTCGCGTCTTCGAAAGGCGGCGTTTTTCCGGCGTCGGCCTTCATGCGGGCGTGGTCGGCCTTGTACTGGTTGAAGTGGCGCCGATCGGCCGGCGAGGGCTGGGCGGTTTCGCGGACCAGGCCGCCTGCCGCGAGCTCGCGGCCGGACCGTTTGCGCACCACGAACTCGATGCCGCTCTCGCCGATCGGGGTGAGCGTCTGGTCGTAGCGAGGCAGGTCGTAGCGGTAGGTCGAGTTAAGGAGCGCGATCTTCTCGATGTCGGCGGCGGGGCCGAGGCCCGCGAGCAGTTCCAGGAGGTTGATCGACTTGTCGCTCCACGAGCGGGCCTTGTTCACCGTGAAGGTCCACTTGTGGTCACGGTTGAAGTCGCTCGGCGGGAAACTGCCCTGCTCGTAGAGATCCTCATCCGGCACGGTGATCACCAGGAAGCCGCCAGGCTTCAGCGCCTTGAACCAGGCCGCCAGCCCGATGGCCGGGTCTCGCAGATGTTCCAGGCAGTGGCTGGAATGGACGAAGTCGAGGCTGTCCTCGGCCACGCCCGCCAGGTCCTGGGCGTCGCCGTCTTCCCAGTCCCACACCCGGCAACCGGTCATGAGCGGGAAGAACCCGAGGTAGAGCGAGAGCGGATCGGGCTTGCCGCCGATATCGAGGCCGGCGCCCACGAACCAGCGCCGGGCGAAGTTGGGCTCGCTCATCCGCCGCACGATGGACTTCGACAGCTCTTTCAAACGTCCGCTCCGCTCAAGGCGCTATCCAGGATTCGGCGCCGCGCTCTTCGAGCCGGCAGCCCTGCGCCATACCGCCGAAGCCGGTCAAGAGCCGCTTCAGGCCCTCGCGGCGAGTGGGCTCGACGAGGAACATCATGAAGCCGCCGCCGCCGGCCCCCGAGACCTTGCCGCCCAACACTCCGAAGGCCTTGGCAGCCTCGTAGACCTCGTCGATCTTGGCCGAGGAGATGTTGTGAGCGGTCAGCTTCTTCGAGAGCCAGCCCGCGTCCAGCAGGGCGCCGAGCCGGGCGATGTCGCCGGCCAGCAGGGCCTCGCGCATGTCGAAAGCCCCGGCCTTGAGCGCATGCAGGCCGTCCAGCGACTTGGCCGAGCCCGACCGCATGTTGGCAGTCTGTTCGTCGATGATCGCCGCTGATTCGCGGCTGACGCCGGTGAAGTAGAGGACCAGTGAGGACTCCAGCTCGCGGAGCACGTGCGGGTCGGCCTGGACCCGCTCGACCGCGACCCGGCCATCGGTCTCGAAGCGCATGAGGTTGAGGCCGCCGAACGCCGCGGTCCATTGGTCCTGCCGTCCGCCGGCCAGCCCCAGGTCCTCGCGCTCGATGGAGAACGCCAGGCGCGCCACGGCGTCGGGGTCCATCTGGACGTCCAGGAAGCGGCGCATGGCCTCGACCATGGCCACCACCAGCCCCGACGACGAGCCCAGCCCCGAGCCCGGCGGGCAGTCGGCGTAGGAGGTGAGGGTCAGCGGCAGGGCTTCGCCGCCTGCGAAATCGCGCATGCAGCGGGCGTAGACGCCGGCCAGGAGACGAAGCTCCGGCGGCGAGGCGAGCGGCACGGCGGCCGGCCCTTCCCAGGCCATGTCGCGGTCGGCGGCGATCAGGCCGACCTGGCCGTCGGCGCGCGATTCGACCGTCACGTGGGCGAAGAGATCGATGGTGGCGTTGAGCACGGCGCCGCCATGCGTATCCCAGTAGGGAGACACATCCGTCCCGCCGCCGCCGAAGCCGAGCCTCAGAGGCGCTCGCGCCCGTACACGCTGTTGCACCATGGGTGCGGGGTAGTCGGCGCCGCGCCGCTTTGCAACCGCCGGGCCTTCCGTGTTAGCCGAGCAGTGACGCCATGAGCTCCATCGACAAGATCAACCGCGCCGCGCCGACGGTCCGCACCGAACGGCGACGGGCGCTACGCGACCTGGACCCGAGCCTCGGCGCGGCGGGCGTTTGGCTGATCGTCCCCTGCTACAAGGTGAAGGCCAAGATCCTCGACGTGATCGCCAAGACGCCGGCCTGGATCGAGGGGATCGTCTGCGTCGACGACGCCTGTCCCGAGGGCTCGGGCGACTTCATCGAGGCCAACAACAAGGACCCCCGGGTCACAGTGATCCGGCTGGCGCAGAACCAGGGTGTCGGCGGCGCCACCCTGGCCGGTTACGGAGAGGCGGTGGCCCGCGGCGGCCAGGTTCTGGTCAAGGTCGACGGCGACGACCAGATGGACCTGGCCTACATCAGCCACCTGGTCGCCCCGATCCTGTTGGGCGAGGCCGACTATGCCAAGGGCAACCGCTTCACCTCGATCAGCCACCTGACGACCATGCCGCAGGTGCGGGTGTTCGGGAACGCGGCGCTGAGCTTCGCGGCCAAGCTCTCCACGGGCTACTGGAACATCTTCGATCCGACCAACGGCTTCACCGCCATCGAAGGCCAGGTGGCGCGGATGATCATGGAGAAGCGGGTCTCGCGGCGCTTCTTCTTCGAGACCGACCTGCTCTATCACCTCGGTACGCTGCGGGCGGTGGTGCGCGATGTGCCGATGCCCGCGCGCTATGCCGACGAGGTTTCGAACCTGCGGATCAGCGCGATCATGGGGCCCTTCGCGCTGAAGCACCTGAAGAACTTCTTCCAGCGGCTGATCGGCCAGTACTTCGTGCGCGACTTCCACGCCGCCAGCCTGGAGCTGGTGTTTGGCGTGGTCTTCATGCTGTTCGGGCTCGGGTATGCGGCGCGCTATGTGTCGACGCCCCACGCCCAGGCCGCGTCGGCCGGCGTGGTCATGGCCGCCGCCCTGCCGGTGATCCTGGGCGCCCAGCTCCTGATGCAGGCCTTGAACTTCGACGTGCTGAACGTGCCGACGCGGCCTATCCATCCCTACCTGCGCACCATCGCGCGGATGGAAGCGGGCGACGACGCATGACGCTGAAGGACATGCTGCTCTGCGCGGGCTTCTCGCTGGCGCTGCCGATCGGCCAGACGATGTTCAAGTACGCGGCCATCTACAGCGAGCGGCTGCAGGGTCCGCTGGTGGTCCGGCTGATCACCAACCTGCCGCTGATCGGCGCCCTGGCCTGGTACGGTCTCACCGCGATCTTCTGGTTCTACATCCTGACGCGGGTGCCGCTGTCGCTGGCCTACGCCTTCACCGTCGTGGGGTCCGGCCTGATCCCGGCGGTGGCCTGGCTGGTGTTCAAGGAGCCGCTCGATTGGCGGTTCGCCGTGGGCTACCTGCTGATGCTCTCGGGCTTCGCGGTGATCATGATCGGCCAGCGCACGAGCTGAGCCGCCGCGTCTAGAACGCGTCGAAGTCCAGGAAGCTGAACAGCACGCGCTTGGGGTCGAGCCGGTCGTCGGTCTTGCGGTGGTTGATGTAGATCAGCCGGAGCGGCGAGGGGCGCAGGCGTTCCGGCACGGTCATGGCGAGGCGGCGGCTCGCGGTCCCATCGGGCGTCAGGCCAAGGACAACGGCCGGGCCCGCCACGAAGCCGCCAGCCGAACTGCTCAGGCCGCGGC
>JBOHKZ010000058.1:0-2021 GCA_050729355.1 Phenylobacterium sp.
GTCGTGCTCAGCCAGGACGCGCAGGCCGACGCCCCCGACTTCGCCGCCACCGTCGCCCTGACGCAGGCGCATGCCGGGCCGACCCCCGTGCTGGCCGCGGCGCGTGGCGGCGGCGCAGACTGGGCCGCCGACGTCCTGGCGTTTTTGTCCTGACCGTCATGTCGGCGACGGCCTAGCTAATCCGTCCTCAGGACCCTATCTCGGGGGCCGCGGGGAGACCACGTGCAGCCAATCATTACCGTATCCGGTCTTTCCAAGACCTACGCCGGCGGGTTCCAGGCGTTGAAGAACGTCGACCTGACCATCGACAAGGGCGAGATCTTCGCCCTGCTCGGTCCCAACGGGGCCGGCAAGACGACGCTGATCGGCATCGTCTGCGGCATCGTCAATCCGTCGAGCGGGACGGTCGTCGCCGATGGCCATGACATTATCCGCGACTATCGCGCCGCGCGGGCCAAGATCGGGCTGGTGCCGCAGGAACTGTCGACCGACGCCTTCGAAACCGTCTGGGCGACCGTCAACTTCAGCCGCGGGCTGTTCGGCAAGCCGCGCGACACGGCCTATGTCGAGAAGGTGCTCCGTGACCTGTCCCTCTGGGACAAGAAGGACGCCAAGATCATGACCCTCTCCGGCGGCATGAAGCGCCGGGTGATGATCGCCAAGGCGCTGTCCCACGAGCCGCAGATCCTGTTCCTCGACGAACCCACCGCCGGCGTCGACGTCGAACTGCGCCGCGACATGTGGGAGATGGTCCGTGGCCTTCGCGAGCGCGGCGTCACCATCATCCTGACCACCCACTACATCGAGGAAGCCGAGGAGATGGCCGACCGGATCGGGGTGATTTCCAAGGGCGAGCTGATCCTGGTCGAGGAAAAGGCCGCGCTGATGCGCAAGCTCGGCAAGAAGCAGCTGACGCTGCACCTGCAGGAACCGCTGAAGGCCGTGCCGACCGGGCTGAACGGCTACAAGCTCGACCTCGCCAACGACGGCGCCGACCTTGTCTATTCCTTCGACGCCCAGGCGGAGAACACCGGCATCGCCGAACTCCTGCGCGAGCTTTCCAAGCGCGGCGTCGACTTCAAGGACCTGCAGACCGAGCAGAGCTCGCTCGAGGAAATCTTCGTCAGCCTGGTAAGGGCCCAGCCGTGAGCCTGCTTGGACTGAACGGCTACGCCGTCAAGGCGATCTACCGCTTCGAGATGGCGCGCACCTTCCGCACCATCGTGCAGTCGATCGCCGCCCCGGTGATCACCACCTCGCTCTATTTCATCGTATTCGGCGCGGCGATCGGCGGCCGGATGGCCAGCATCGACGGGGTCACCTACGGCGCCTTCATCGTGCCGGGCCTGATCATGCTGTCGATTCTGACGGAGAGCATCTCGAACGGCTCGTTCGGCATCTACATGCCCAAGTGGTCGGGCACGATCTACGAGATGCTGTCGGCGCCCATCTCGGCCTTCGAGATCCTGCTTGGCTATGTGGGCGCGGCGGCGTCGAAGTCGGTGATGCTGGGCCTGATCATCCTGGCCACGGCGCGGCTCTTCGTACCCTTCGAGATCGCCCACCCGCTGTGGGCCGCCGCCTTCCTGGTGCTGACCTCGATCACCTTCAGCCTGTTCGGCTTCATCCTGGGCGTCTGGGCCGACGGCTTCGAGAAGCTCTCGATCGTGCCGCTGATGGTGGTGACGCCGCTGACCTTCCTGGGCGGCAGCTTCTACTCGATCAGCATGCTGCCGCCGTTCTGGGGCAAGGTCGCGCTCTTCAACCCGGTGGTCTACCTGGTCAGCGGCTTCCGCTGGAGCTTCTACGGCGTCTCGGACGTGGGGGTCGGCCTGAGCCTCGGCATGACGCTCGTCTTCATGCTGATCTGCCTGACCGCCGTCTGGTGGATCTTCAAGACCGGCTGGCGGCTGAAGGTCTGAGGGGCGTTCGTGCTCCCCTATTGGGGGAGCTGTCGCGGAGCGACTAAGGGGGTCCTTGAGCCTCCAATTCCCCCTCCGGCCCTCCGGGCCACCTCCCCC
>JBOHKZ010000059.1:0-2854 GCA_050729355.1 Phenylobacterium sp.
TCGTGGTGCCGTGTTTGAGCTTCGTGAGCTCTTTCGGATCGATTCGCAGATCAACTCGATAAGCTGACTGGCCGGTCCGTTCATTGTCGATCCGGTCGGCCGAAACCACCGCCACCTTTGCCGGCAGCGGGCTGTGCCAGCGCTGATTCAGGCCGCTCAGCCGGACGCGCGCATCCATACCGACATGGACGTCGTCGACCTCCTCCGGCTTGATCATCACAGTGACGATCAGAGGCGCGTTGGCAGGCACCACGTCCATCAGCAGCTCGCCGGCGCCGGTCACTCCGCCCACGGTGAATTGGGTAAGATTGAACACATAGCCGTCGACGGGAGAGCGCACGGTGGCGCCGTCCAGCGCCTGCTTCGCGGCGGTCAGCCGGGGCGTCACGTCGGCCAGGCGAGCCTGGGCGTCGCGCAGGCCTTCGGCGGCTTGGCTCTCGCGCGTATCGCGGGTGGCGACCATCTGCATCCGGGTCTCGCCGATCTGCTGGCGCAGGCGGGCGATGTCGGCCAGCAGCGAGCCCTTGCGGCCCGCGAGGTCGGCGATGGAACGCTGGTAGCGTAGGATCAGCGGCTTGGGCGCGAAGCCCTTGTCGTAGAGGATCTGGTAGCCGGCCATTTCCTCCACGGTGAGTCGGCGCTGCTCTTCGACGGATGCGACCTGGGCCTGCTGGCCTTCGATCTGGGTCTGAAGCTGGTCGAGGCGCTGGGAAAGTACCGAGTTCTGGCTCTGGAAGAGCTGCAGGCGCGTCGTGAACAGGAACTGCTGGTCGCGAATCATGCCCGCGACCCGGGGGTCGGAGATTCGGGCCATCAGGTCCGGCGGAAGGTCGAGCGACGCCTTGCCTGTGCCCTCGGCCCCGAATCGGGCCGCCTGCGCCGCCATGCTGTCGTACTGGCTCTGCAGGACGTCATAGGCCGCGCGCTGTTGCACGTCGTCGAAGACGATCAGCGGCTGGCCCGGCCGGACGCGCTGGCCTTCCTTGACGAGGATCTGGCGGACCGTTCCGCTCTCGCGGTAGCGCAGGGTCTTGCGGTTCTGTTCGACCTTCACCGCGCCGGCCGCGGTTATGCCGGTTTCGCGCGCGTAAAGGGAGGCCCACAGGCCGAGGCCGAGCACGAGCACGCCGATGATCACGGCGCCGATCTTCATCGGCCGGTGCAGGCGCTTTTGGAGCGCCGGATCCAGCGGCGTGAGTTCGTCGCCGCCGAAGGTGGGGGCGACGTAGCTCGAGCGGACGGGACCGATTTCCAGTTTCATCGACCGGCCTCGACAGCACGCACTTCAGCAGGTTTCGTCAGGCGCGCCATGACCTGGTCGCGCGGCCCGAACAACTCGATTCGCCCCTCACGCAGCACCAGCATCTTGTCGGCGGTCCGGAAGATGCTCGGCTTGTGGGAGATGATCACCACGGTGGCGCCCTTGGTCTTCATGGCTTCGAGCGCGCCAAGGAGCGCGTCCTCGCCCTCGGCGTCGAGGCTGGCGTTCGGCTCGTCGAGCACGATGAAGGCCGGGTCGCCCAGCACCGCGCGCGCCAGGCCGACGCGCTGGCGTTGGCCGGCCGAAAGGGTGTGTCCGCCCTCGCCCACGTCGGTCTCGTATCCTTTCGGCATCCGCAGGATGAGGTCGTGCGCGCCGGCCAGCTGGGCCGCCCGCACAACTTCCTCGTCGGTGACGTCGGTCCGGAAGCGGGCGATGTTGTGGCGCACTGTCCCCGCGAAGAGCTCCGTGTCCTGCGGCAGGTAGCCCACATGCCGGCCGAAGTCCGCGCGGTCCCAGACGAAGACGTCCGCACCGTCGAGGCGCACGACGCCGTTGTTCGGCCGCCAGATGCCCATCAGCAGCCGCGCCAGCGTGGACTTGCCGGCCCCGGACGGACCGATCACGCCCAATGTCTCGCCGGGTTCGAGGATGAAGTTGATATTGCCGAGCAGGAGTTTCGTGGCCCCCATCGGCGCGTAGTTCACGCCCTCGCAGTGCAGCCTTCCGAGCGGCCTGGGGAGCGACGTGGCGGCCGGCGGGGCTTCGGCCCGCGCCAGCAGGTTCATCAGTCGGCCGTGAGCGCGCGCCATGTTGTTGAGCGACTCCCAGGAGCCGACGATCTTTTCGATGGGCTGCAGGGCGCGGGCCGCCAGGATCATGTTGGCGAACAGCATGCCCGAGTGGATCTTGCCCTTGATGATCAGGTAGGCGCCGATCGCGATGATCAGCACCTGGATCGCCATCCGCACCCCTTTGATGATGTCGGTGAACAGGTTGGACTGTTCGGAGGCGGTGGCCCCGCGCTCGATGGTCACCGAGCGGTGGCCAGCCCAGGCGGCGCCGAGGGTCGGCAGCATACCCATGGCCCGTACCACTTCGCCGTTGCGCAGCGCCG
The DNA here is from genome assembly GCA_050729355.1 of Phenylobacterium sp. Classification (GTDB taxonomy): domain Bacteria; phylum Pseudomonadota; class Alphaproteobacteria; order Caulobacterales; family Caulobacteraceae; genus Phenylobacterium. The sequence goes on from JBOHKZ010000059.1 coordinate 2,379, forward strand.
CGTCGGTGAAGGCGTAACTCTTCAGCGCGGCGTCGCTGGCGTCTCGCACCGTCGGCCGGATGATCCGCTCCTGGGTCAGCGCCAGGATGAGCAGCACGACCGCGCCCACCGTGGTCACCACGCCCACCAGAGGATCGATGGCGAAGAGGACGATCAGGAAGACCGGAATCCACGGCACGTCGAAGAACGCCGCCGCGGCGACCCCGGTGAGGGTCCCGCGGAAACTGTCCAGGTCGCGCAGCGCCTGCGCACGCGCACTGGGATCGCCCCGCACGGCCGCATCGAAGAGGGCGGAGAACACACGCCCCGAAACGCGCTGGTCCAGCACGACGCCGTAGTTGATCAGAATCCGCGCGCGATAGTCGTCGATGGCGCCGGAGACCATGAAGACAAAGAGCGTGACTCCGGTCAGCACGAGGAGCGACGGAATGCTCTGGGTCGTCAGGATGCTGCCGTAGATCTGATAGGTGTAGAGC
>JBOHKZ010000060.1:0-2224 GCA_050729355.1 Phenylobacterium sp.
GCCCAGGCCTGGGCGGCCGACACCTGCGGCAGGGTGCTCAGCGCCGGTCTCAGATCTGAGGCGGCCAAGCGGGCGCCGGATCCCGCGGTGAAGCCGTCCAGGACGTAGATCGTAGCGGGGCGAACCGGGCCCAGGGCCGCCCGCAACGCCTCGCCCTCGGAGAGCCGGGCGACGAAGAACGTGCGTGCGCCGTCGTCCCACAGCCGCGCGCCGATCGCGCCCGCGCCCAGGCCGTAGCCGTCGGCCTTGAGCACCGGGGCCACCTCGGCGCCTGCCGCCTCGCGCCGGAGGACCCCGTGATTGTGGGTAAGCGCGCCGAGGTCGATGGTCAGGCGCGTCGCAGCAAGCTCAGCCATGCCGGCTCAGCGGATGTCGTAGCGGCCGTCGCGGGCGAGATTGCCGAATTTGGTGATGTCCTCGTTGAACGACAGCTTCACGTTGCCGATCGGACCGTGACGCTGCTTGCCGATGATGATTTCGGCGAGCCCGCGCACCTTGTCCATCTCCTCCTGCCAGTTCAGGTGCTCGGCGGTGCCTTCGCGCGGCTCCAGGCGGCTGAGGTAGTAACTCTCGCGATAGACGAACATCACCATGTCGGCGTCCTGCTCGATCGAGCCGGATTCACGCAGGTCGGAGAGCTGGGGCTTCTTGTCCTCTCGGTTTTCCACCTGACGGCTGAGCTGCGAGAGCGCCATGACCGGCACCGAGAGCTCCTTGGCCAGCGCCTTCAGGCCCTGGGTGATCATGGAGACCTCCTGCACCCGGTTGTCCGACTTGTTGTCGCCGCCGGTGACCAGCTGGAGGTAGTCGACGATGATGATGTCGAGGCCGACCATCCGCTTCAGGCGCCGCGCTCGCGCCGCAAGCTTGGCCATGGTGATGCCGCCGGTGGCGTCGATGTAGAGCGGGGCTTCCTGGATCTCGAGGGCGGCGTCGCGGACGCGGCCAAACTCCGAGGCGTCGATCTCGCCCTTGCGCAGCCGGTCGCCGGACACGCCGGACACTTCCGCCAGAAGGCGCATGGCCAGCTGTTCGGCCGACATTTCCAGCGAGAAGAAGGCCACGACCCCGCCGCGCACGGTCTTCTTGGAGCCGTCAGGCTGCGGCTCCCAGGCGTACTGCTTGGCGACGTCGAAGGCGATGTTACAGGCGAGCGAGGTCTTCCCCATGGAGGGGCGCGCGGCCAGGATCACCAGGTCGGAGGGGTGCAGGCCGCCGATCTTCTGGTCGAGGTCGAGCAAGCCTGTCGAGAGGCCGGCCAGGCCGCCCTCGCGGCTGTGGGCCTCGGCGGCCATGGTGACGGCGCCGTGCAGGGCGTCGGAGAAGGTGACGAACCCCTGCGAGGTTCCGCCGGTTTCGGCGAGCGTGAAGAGCAGCTGTTCGGCGCGCTCGATCTGGTCGCGCGCGGAGAGCTCGGCGTCGCCCTGGGCCGCGTCGTTCGCGATGTCGCCGCCGATGCGGATCAGGTCGCGGCGCAGCGCCAGGTCGTAGACTGCCCGCGCGTAGTCCGGCGCGTTGGCGGCCGGCGGGGCGCGGTCGACCAGATCGGCGAGATAGCGGACGCCGCCGAGTTCATCGAAGGCCGGATCGCGGGAGAATTGCTCCGCCAGCAGGATCGGCTCGGCGAGCTGCCCCTTGCGGATGTGGCTTTCGATCGAGGCGAACAGGCGCTGGTGGAACGGCTCGAAGAAGTGCCGCGCCTGCAGGTAGTCGCCGATCCGCTCGAAGGCGGCGTTGTCGTAGAGGAGCGCGCCCAGCAGCGCCTGCTCAGCTTCGACATTGGCCGGAACATGGGGGATCGCGACGTCGTTTGACACCGGTCGCAGGTCGAGGGCGGGGACGAGAGCCATGGGTTACCGATAGCCTAAGGCCGGCGAATTGCGCACGGACAGAAGCGCGCAGTCTCTCGCTTTCCCCACACAATTCGACGTTCTGTGGATGAACCTCCGCGCGCCCCTGCTCCACGAAAAAGGCGGGCTGAAAGATCAGCCCGCCTCGATCGTTCACGTCGTTGAATCAGCTGTGGGCGCCTACCAGTTGATGCTCAGGCGGCCATAGAGGAAGCGGCCGTTGAAGCCGTAAGGCGAGTAGCTCGGGAAGCCGATCGAACCCGTCGGGCTGTTGATCGTGCCCGGCGTGAAGTTCGGGTACTTGTCGAACATGTTGTTGATGCCGAGCGCTGCGCCGACGTTCATGGGCAGCTTGTAGCGGAATTCCAGATCCA
>JBOHKZ010000061.1:0-22294 GCA_050729355.1 Phenylobacterium sp.
CGCCGAAGACGCTGGACGTCGAGAACCCCGCGACCGAGGAAGTCGCCGGCAAGATCTCGATGGGTTCGGCGGCCGACGTCGACAAGGCCGTGAAGGCCGCCCGCAAGGCGTTCGACAGCTGGTCGCAGACCAGCCGCGAAGAGCGCCTGGAAGTGCTGGGCCGGATCCTGGCCGAGTACCAGAAGCGCTTCGGCGACCTGGCGACCGCGGTCACCGAAGAAATGGGCGCGCCCGCCTCGCTGGCGCAACGCGCTCAGGTTCCGATCGGCCTGGGCCACCTCTCCACCGCCATCGAGATCCTGAAGACCTTCAAGTTCGAGGACGACCGCGGCCCGACGATGATCGTCAAGGAGCCGATCGGCGTCTGCGCGTTCATCACCCCCTGGAACTGGCCGCTCAACCAGATCGTCTGCAAGGTGGCCCCGGCCATCGCGACGGGCTGCACCATGGTGCTGAAGCCTTCGGAAGTGGCGCCGTTCTCCGGCCAGATCTTCGCCGAGATCATGCATGCGGCGGGCGTGCCCGCGGGCGTGTTCAACCTGGTGCAGGGCGATGGCCCGACGGTCGGCGCGGCGATGTCCAGCCACCCGGAAGTCGACATGGTCTCGTTCACGGGCTCGACCCGCGCCGGCATCGAGGTGGCCAAGGCGGCCGCTCCGACCGTCAAGCGCGTGGCCCAGGAACTGGGCGGCAAGAGCCCGAACATCGTCCTGGACGACGACGCGTTCGCCAAGGGCGTCGGCCGCGGCGTGGCTTCGATGATGCCGAACTCCGGCCAATCCTGTAACGCGCCCACCCGGATGCTCGTCCCCGGCACGCGGATGGACGAAGCGATCGCCGTGGCCCGTGAAACGGCGGCGGGCGTCACCGTCGGCGACCCGAACGGCAACTTCCAGCTCGGCCCGGTGGTCAACAAGACCCAGTTCGACAAGATCCAGAAGCTGATCCAGGCCGGCATCGACGAGGGCGCGACCCTGGTCATCGGCGGCGTGGGCCGACCGGAAGGCCTCGACAAGGGCTACTATGTGAAGCCCACGGTGTTCGCCAACGTCACCAACGACATGACCATCGCCAAGGAAGAAATCTTCGGCCCCGTGCTGTCGATCCTCGGCTACGACACCGTCGACCAGGCGATCCAGATCGGCAACGACACCGAGTACGGCCTGGCCGCCTACGTCCAGGCGGGCGACCTCGAGCAGGCCCGCAAGGTCGCCTCACGGCTGCGCGCCGGCCAGGTGTCGATCAACGGCGGCGGCGGCGACCTGACCGCTCCGTTCGGCGGCTACAAGATGAGCGGCAACGGGCGCGAGTGGGGCGACTACGCCTTCCACGAGTTCCTGGAGACCAAGGCCGTGTTGGGCTACGCGCCGAAGCAGGCCGCGGAGTAAGATAGCGCCTACGAAGGCCGGGGGGTCGCTTGCAAGGCGACCCCCTTTTCGTTTCAGGAGACCCGCGATGTCTACGCTCGACGCCGACTTCCAGACGATGCTGGAGCTGCAGGCCAAGGCCATGGAAGGCCAGCCGCAACCGTCTCTGGACGACATTCCGCCGGAGATGATCCGCGCGGGCTACCGCATGCAGCGCGCGGGCCACGACCCGGACCCGCCCAAGGACGTCGAGGCGCGCGACCTGAAGGTGGCCGGCGGCGCGGGTGAGATCCCGGCCCGGCTCTACACGCCGGCCGGCGCTGCGACGCCGTCGCCGCTGCTGGTCTACTTCCACGGTGGCGGCTTCGTGATCGGCGACCTGGAGACCCACGACGGTCACTGTCGCCGCCTCGCCAAGGCTTCGGGCTTCCGCCTGCTGGCCGTCGATTACCGCCTGGCGCCGGAGCATCCGTTCCCGGCCGGCCATGACGACGCGCTGGCGGCCACCAAGTGGGCCTTCGACCACGCCGCCGAGATCGGCGCCGACCCGGCCCGTATAGCGGTGGGCGGCGATTCCGCCGGCGGCAACCTGGCGGCCTCTGTCGCGGTCGACCTGAAAGACGACCCCAACCGCAAGCTCGTCTACCAGCTCCTGCTCTATCCCGGCATCTGGCCGGACGAGGAGACCGAGTCGCGTAAGGCCCTCGATGGTCCGGTGCTGACCCGCGCGGCCATCGCCTGGTTCGACAAGTGCCTGGCCGCCGTCGGCCACCCGCACGCCCATCGCGCCATGCTGGGCCGGGCCGACGTGGCCGGCGTGGCGCCGGCCCTGATCGTCACCGCCGGCTTCGACCCGCTGAAGGACGAGGGCCGCGACTACGCCGAGCGGCTGAAGGCGGCGGGCGTCGAGGCCAAGCATGTGGAATATCCGCACATGATCCACGACTTCTTCGTCATGGCGGGGGTCTCGCCGAAGGTGGAGCTGGCAGTGGGCGAAACGGCCGCCTACCTGCGCGGCGCGATCGGGGGCTAATCCTCGGCGGGCCGCCGCGACTGCGCCCAGGCCAGCACCGCCATGCCGGCCAGGGTGGAGAGGATCGAGCCTGCGACCACGCCGATCCGCACCTGCGCCTGGTCGCTGGCGTCGCCGATCGGGAAGGCGAGTTGGCCGATGAACAGGCTCATCGTGAAGCCGATGCCTGTGAGCAGCGAGACGCCGTAGAGCTCGATCCACTTCGCCCCGGTAGGCCGGCGCGCGAGCTTCAGGCCGATCACCAGGGCCGCGCCGCCGAACACCCCGATCTGCTTGCCGATGAAGAGGCCCAGGGCGATGCCCAGCGCAACGGGGCCGAACAGGTCGCGCAGCCCCAGTCCGCTGATCGAGAAGCCCGCCGCGGCGAAGGCGAAGAGCGGCAGGATCAGGAACGCCACATAGGGGTGGAGGCTCTCCATGAAGTCTTCGAGCACACCCGGCCGACCGGTCTTGCGGGCGCCGAGCGGTATGGTCGCGGCAGCCGCGACGCCCGCCACCGACGTCGAAATCCCCGACTTCAGGGTGAAGGCCCAGAGCACCAGGAAACCGAGGGCGTAGAAGAGGTAGGGCGCCTTGCGCCACCGCCCGAGCAGGCCCATCAGCGCCAGCGTCGCCACCGCCCCGCCAAGCGCCGGCAGGTGCACCTGGTCGGTGAACAGCGCTCCGATCAGGATCACCGCGCCCAGGTCGTCGACGATGGCCAGGGTGAGCAGGAAGATCCGCAGGGTCGGCGAGAGCCTCGGCCCGGCGATGGCCAGGGCGGCGAGCGCGAAGGCGATGTCGGTGGCGACCGGCGTCGGCCAGCCTTGCGGTATGCCGCCGGGACCCGCGTTGAGCGCGATGTAGATCGCCGCGGGGATGACCATGCCGCCCAGGGCCGCCAGCACCGGCAGCGCCAGCCGGCGCGGGTTGGCCAGTTCGCCTTTGACGATCTCGTATTTGATCTCCAGCCCGACGACGAAGAAGAAGATCGCCATCAGCCCTTCCTTGATCCAGTCGAGGATCGAGTGGGTCTCCACGAAGCCGCCGATCTGGATGGTGAAGGGGGCCTCGATGAAGCCGAAATAGGCGCCGGCCCAGGGGGAATTGGCCAAAAGGATCGCTATCAGGGCCGCCATGGCCAGGATCATTCCCGAAGCGCTTTCGGTGCGCAGGAAGTCGAGCGTGATCCGCTTGGCCATAACCCTGGGTAGCAGGCGTCGGCCCTGGCAGGAAAGGCTCTGTCGGCTAAAGTGGCGCGCATAGCGGCCGCCGAGAGCCGCCGGAGGGACGCCCATGAGACTGACCAAGCCCCGCATCGCGCCGGTCGCCGACGCGGACCTGACACCCGAGCAGTCCGAGGCGCTGGAGGCGTTCCGGCCCGGCCCGGTGCTGAACATCTTCCGGACCCTGGTGAACGCGCCCAAGGCGCTCGGCCGCTTCAACCAGTGGGGCGGCTATGTGCTGTCGCGCCGCAACGACCTGCCGGCCCGTGAGCGGGAAATCGTGATCCTGCGCACCGGCTTCCTGTGCAAGTCCGGCTACGAGTGGACGCAGCACGTCCGCATCGGCCTGCGTGAGGGCCTGACCGAAGACGAGATCAAGCGGCTGAAGGACGGCGCCGAAGCCGGCTGGAGCGCGCCGGATGCGGCCCTGATCAGGGCGTCCGACGAACTGCACCACGACCAGTTCATCACCGACGCGACCTGGGCCGAGCTCCGGAAGCATTTCGGCGAGAAGGCCTGCATGGACGTGGTCTTCACCGCCGGCCAATACACCCAGGTCTCGATGATGCTGAACAGCTTCGGCGTGCAGCTCGACGAGGGCCAGACCCTCGACCCCGACCTGAAGGGCTTCTGATCGTGGCCGGCCGGTTGGACGGCAAGGCCGCGGTCATCGTCGGCGCGGGCCAGACGCCCGGCGAGACGATCGGCAACGGCCGGGCGATGGCGATGCTGTTCGCCCGCGAGGGCGCCCAGGTGCTCTGTGTCGACCGGGTGGCCGACCGGGCCGAGGAGACCGCGGCGATGATCACGGCGGAGGGCGGCCAGGCCACCGCGCTCGCGGCCGACGTCGCCAAACCCGCCGACTGCCAGGCAATCGTCGACGAGGCCCAGGCGCGGATGGGCCGGCTCGACATCCTGGTGAACAACGTCGGCATCGGCGGCGGCGACGGGCCGGCGCACCGGCTGGAAGAGGCCGCCTTCGACCGCATTCTGAGCGTGAACCTCAAGGGCATGTGGCTGACGATCAAGGCGGCGCTGCCGGTGATGCGCGAGCAGCCGAACGGCGGGGCCATCGTCAACATTTCGTCGCTGGCCGCGGTCGGCGGCGGCATCCAGCTCGCCTACGAAGTCTCCAAGGCCGGCGTGAACCGACTGACCACCAGCGTCGCCCAGTCCAACGCCCGCTACGGCATCCGCTCCAACGCGATCATGATGGGCTACATGGACACCCCCATGGCGGTGAGCGGCATCGCCGCCGCCTCGGGCCGCTCCACCGCCGAGGTCCGCGCCGAGCGCGACGCCCGCGTGCCCTTGCGCGGCAAGATGGGCACCGCCTGGGACACCGCCTACGCCGCCCTCTTCCTCGCGTCCGACGAGAGCCAGTTCATCACCGGCGAGGTGCTGCGCGTCGACGGCGGCATGGGGACGAGGATCGGCTAAGGCTGGGTTGTGGCGGCAGGCCAAATCCGCCATCTGGACTGAATGCCCGTCTCGCCCGCCTATCGCCCCGACCCGAAGCTGGCGGACCTGGGCCCTGAGTTCGCCGATCCGGTGCGGGCGGAAGCTTTTCCCGCGACGATCCTGCGGTTCCGCAACGACCGGGCGGCGGCGACGGTGGGGCTCGACACCCTGAGCGATGACGAGTGGATCGCGCATTTCGGCCGGTTTGAACCGCTGCCGGGCAACCTCGATCCAGCGCTGGCCCAGCGCTACCACGGCCACCAGTTCCGGGTTTACAACCCCGAGCTCGGCGACGGCCGCGGCTTCACCTTCGCCCAGATGCGGGAAGCTGGTTCAGATCGCCTGCTGGACCTCGGCACCAAGGGGTCGGGCCGCACGCCCTGGTCGCGCTCGGGCGACGGCCGGCTGACCCTGAAGGGCGGCATCCGCGAGGTGCTGGCGACCGCCATGCTGGAGGCGCTGGGCGTTCCCACCTCGCGCTCGTTCTCGCTGATCGAGACGGGCGAGGACCTGGAGCGCGGGGACGAACCCAGTCCGACGCGGTCTTCGGTGCTGGTCCGCCTCTCGTACAGTCACATCCGTTTCGGCAGCTTCCAGCGGCACGCCTTCTTTGAGCGCGGCGACCGGATCACGGCGCTGACCGACTATGTGGTCGCCAACTACTATCCCGAGCTCGAAGGCGCCAACGACCGGCCCGTGGCGCTGCTCGAGGCGGTGGTGGCGCGCTCGGCCCGGCTGACCGCGACCTGGATGGCGGCCGGCTTCGTCCACGGCGTGCTCAACACCGACAACATGAACATGACCGGGGAGAGCTTCGACTACGGGCCCTACCGCTTTCTGCCGCACAACGACCCGAACTTCACCGCCGCCTATTTCGACCACGCGGGGCTTTACAGCTTCGGCCGCCAGCCGGAGGCGGTGTTCTGGAACCTGCAGCAGCTCGCGGGCTGCTTCAGCCTGGTGACCACGACCGAGCCGCTGGTCGAGGCGCTGAACGGTTTCGGGGCGGCCTATCGCGGCGAACTGGCGTCGGCGATGCTGCGCCGGCTGGGCCTGCAGCCCCGGAGCCCGGACGACGACGCCGGCCTGGTGCAGGCGATGTTCCGCGCGTTCTCCGAGGGCGGCGAGCGGCTGCGCTGGGAGCCGTTCTTCTTCGACTGGTTCTGCGGCGACGGGGTTCGCGCCCTGGCGAGCGTCAGGGGCGACATCTACGCCGACGACGGTTTCGCCGAGTTCCGCACCCAGGTCGCGGCCTATAAGGCCGATCGCCCGGAGCGGCTGGCCGATCCCTATTTCCAGCGGCGGGAGCCGGAGGAATTGCTCTACGACGAGATCGAGGCGATCTGGGCGCCGATCGCCGAGCGCGACGACTGGTCGGCCTTCGAGGCCAAGCTCGCGTCGATCGAGACGGCGCGGCTGGCCTGGGGACTGGCCTAGGTACGATGCCTCGGGGCGACGAGGTCGCTTTTCTTCCCTAGGTCGTCATCCCGGACGCCGCGAAGCGGTGAGCCGGGACTCAGGGGGTTCTGCAGTGGGCTTGGCCCTGGGTCCCGGATCGGCTCGGAGCCTGTCCTCGGGTTGGTCTTCGGCCAAGCCCGGGGGGCCGTCCGGGATGACAGGCTTTTGCAGAATGCCTGTTAGACCGCGACGAGCGCGGGCTTGGGCCGCGACGCCCACTGCGCCAGGACCACGCCGAAGAGGGCGACGCCCGCGCCGGCGGCCTGCACCGGCCCGATCGACTCGGCGAACAGCACCCAGCCCAGCCACGCGGCCACCACCGGCTGGACCAGCACCACGACGGACGCCGTCGCGGTCGGCAACCGGCCCATGGCCCAGGCGATCGAGCCCTGGCCGGCCACGTGCATCAGGCCGAGACCCAGGCAGGCGCCGAGACCGCCCAGGGTGGTTGGCAGAATCTGCTCGCGCCCGATAAACGCCGCGGCAAGCAGCAGAGGCACGCCCACCACCGTCGACCAGAACATCAGCTGGCTGGCGCTCTCGCGCTTACGGCCCTCGGCCAGCGCCAGGAAGTAGAGCGCGTACCAGAAGGCCGTGGTCGCCGAGAGCAGGTTGCCGAGCGGCGGGTTCAGCAGGTGGTCGCCGCCGCCCTTGCCGATCGCCATCATCCAGGCGCCGCCGACCGCCACGGCGACCGCCGCCAGGAAGAGCGGGCGCGGCCGCTGCTTCAGGAAGATCCAGGCGAAGGCGGTGACCACCACCGGCGTCAGGTTGGAGAGCACCGTCGCGTTGGTCACCGAGGTGTATTTGATCCCGGCGTGCCAGAAGCCGAGGTCGAGGGTGAACATCAGCCCGACGATCAGGGCGATCCTGCTGGGCTTGCCCAAGGGTCCGGTGCGGCGAGCCATCAACAGCAGGATCGGCATCGCGACGGCCAGGCGCCAGAAGCCCGCGGCGGAGGGACCGGTCCCGGTCAGGCGCACGAAGATCGGCGACAGCCCGATGACGCAGGCGCCGAACACCAGAACCGCCAGCGCCTGCCAGCGCGGCCCGTGAGCCTCCGTGGGGGCTGCAGCCTCAGTCAAAACCCATCTCCGCACGCAATTGGGCCGCCGTCATACCTGCTTCGCGCAGGGACCGCAGCGTCTGTGCGCCGTCGCGCTTGGCGAACCGCTTGCCGTCGGCCCCGGTGAGCAGGCGATGGTGGCGGTAGGTCGGGGTGGGCAGCCCCAGCAACGCCTGCAGCAGCCGCTGGACGTGGGTCGCCTCGAAGAGGTCCTGGCCGCGGATCACGTGGGTGACGCCTTGCAGCGCGTCGTCGTGGACGACCGCCAGGTGATAGGCGACGCCGACGTCCTTGCGCGCCAGCACCACGTCGCCGCCCAGCTCCGGCCGCGCCGCGATCACACCCCGCTCGCCCGCCGGGCCCTCGCCCTCCTCGACGACGGTCAGGTCCGCGAACCCGCCGAGTTCCTGCTCAGCCGCCTCCAGCGAGAGCCGCCAGGCATAGGCGTCGCCGGCCGCCAGTCGGCGCTGTTCCTCGGCGGGCGGCAGCGGGGATCTCCGCCAGGCCTCCATCGTCCCGTGCGGCGCGCCCTCGATGGCCTCGGCGATCTCGCGCCGCGTGCGGAAGCAGCGGTAGACCAGCCCGCGCTCGGCCAGGCGATCCAGCGCCGCCCGATAGTCGGCCATGTGGTCGGACTGGCGCCGCGCCGGGGTCTCCCAGTCCAGGCCCAGCCAGGCCAGGTCCTCGAAGATCGCGGCTTCGTACTCCGGCCGGCAGCGGGTCCGGTCGATATCCTCGATGCGTAGGAGGAAGCGGCCGCCGGCGTCGCGCGCGGCCCGGTGGGCCATCAGGGCGGAAAAGGCGTGGCCCCGGTGCAGAAAGCCGGTGGGAGAGGGGGCGAAGCGGGTGACGAACACCTGGCGGGGTCCAGCTCTCGTTCTGCTGCTATTGGGGCGCTGGGCCCGGTCCCGTCGGTCTCGGTCTCGGTCGAGCTAGTCGTGGTGCCGGGGCGATATGCCCAGGTGGTTGAAGACGGCGCGGAAGAACGGGATCTCGCCGCCGACCTCTTCCTTCAGGTGCTCGAACTGCTTGAAGCTCGACATCTCGGCCAGGCCATGGGCCGCGCACCAGGCGGCGATCGTGGCGAGCTCCAGGTCGGCTGAGGCGGTGGGATCGGCGCCTGCCTCGACCAGGGTGTCGCGGACCTTGCAATAGGCGCTGTCCTCGCCGTCCTGCATCTTCTCGGGGAAGGCCTCCTTGTCGCGCGCGGTGTCGTACATGACGCGATAGAGGGCCGGATTGTTGGTGGCGAAACAGACGTAGGCGACGCCGATCTCGGTCATGGCCGCGTGGATCGATGGCGCGCCGGCCTTGGCCGCCACGATCGCGGCGTCCAGCATCGACCAGCCTTCGCCGGCCACGGCGTCGAGCAGTTCGCCCTTGTCCTTGAAGTGGTGGTATGGAGCCGCCGGACTGACGCCGGCTTCACGCGCCACAGCGCGGAGCGAGAGAGCGCTCGGCCCCTCTGATTCCAGCAAACGACGGGCCGCGTCGATCAGGGCGCGGCGAAGATCGCCGTGGTGATAGGGCCGGGCTTCGGCGGCTTGAGATTCTCTCATCGGGCTCACTGTAAATCTCAATCTGGGCGCCGTAAAGATATCTTGACGATGCTCAGATAGATGTTATCTTAGCGTTGTTCAAATAACAAAACTTACCCGCTCCCCCGGGTCAAACTCAAAGGTGTGTGTGATGTCTCTCGCTCGTTTCTCCAAGTTCGAACGGCTTCTCGATCGCATTGTCCCCGCTGCGATCGTAGCCCTTGGCCTCTGGGTCACGGCAGCCGTCGCGGCCGTCAGCCTCTGAGCTTCCCCACTCTCGGCTGATCGCACAAGGGCCCCCTCGCGGGGGCCCTTTTCCGTTGCGGCGCACCAAAAAGCGTTGCCGCAATGCAACATGCAAAAACGCATATCGGTACGGCGTAAATCACTATCTAGGCAATGCTCAGATAAGTGCTATCTAAGCATCGTCCACATCGGACACGGCGACCGGAGCCCCGGCGCCGCCCAACCAAAAGGAACGATGAAATGTCTGCTCTCAACCTGAACCGCGTACTCGACACCCTGGTCTCCTTCGCGATCGTGGCCCTCGGCCTGACGCTCGCCGGCGCCACCGCCTTCGTTGGCGCTTAAGACCAGATGCGACGCCGATAAGCCTCGTCCCACCGCAGCGTGCGGACGAGGCCCCGGCTCCGTCATGGAGATGTCTCCGAATCTATCCTATGGTGATCCTCGCAGCGAACGACACGCTGGCGCGACGCGAATGAGGGCCCAGTCTTCAGTCCACAAGCGTACCCCTTCAGCGCCCTGGAGCGCTTCGGCCCACTCGGCCTGACCCGACACAGTCCGGGAAGGCTTTGAGATGCAGGTTCTCACGCATCCACCTTCCGGCTGGCCCGCCCTGGTCCTGAACGCGGACTACCGGCCGCTCAGCTACTACCCGCTTTCCCTCTGGCCCTGGCAGGACGTCATCAAGGCGGTCTTCCTCGACCGGGTCGACGTGGTCTCCACCTATGACCAGGTGGTGCACTCGCCATCGTTCGAGATGAAGCTGCCAAGCGTCATCGCGCTCAAGAGCTACGTCACCCAGGACCGGCCGCCGGCCTTCACCCGCTTCAACCTCTTCCTGCGCGACGCCTTCACCTGCCAGTACTGCTGGGCGGGCGAGGACCTCACCTTCGACCACGTGATCCCGCGCTCGCGGGGCGGCCGCACGACCTGGGAAAACATCGTCACCGCCTGCGCGCGCTGCAATCTGACGAAGGGCGGCCGCACCCCGCGCGAGGCCAACATGCACCCGCGCCACACGCCGCAGCGCCCCTCCGCCTACGAGCTTCAGGAACACGGCCGCCGCTTCCCGCCCAACCACCTGCACCAGAGCTGGCTCGACTACCTCTACTGGGACATCGAACTGGAGGCTTAGGGGTCTTCGGCTGCTTTCCACCCGTTGCAGACGTTGGCGGGTCGGCTTCCCCCCCGCCACGTCGCCCTGAAGACGATGCTTCTCCAGCCTGTCAGGGCCCCGCGAACGCGTCGCAGTGCTCCGGCCAACGGAACCACCGCGAGAGCCACGCCTTCCGCCTGCGAACCCACGCTCCCGCTGCCGCCGCGTGACGCGCCAGTCGCCGGCGGCTCATGAAACCCTGGCCGGAACCACCATGGACAAGCTCTTCGCGAAATTCGCCAATGCGACGGCGCGGGTGACCGGCAGTCCGCAGGCGTTTCTGGTCTGCATCGCCGCGGTCCTGATCTGGGCGGCGAGCGGACCGGTCTTCAAGTTCTCGGAGACCTGGCAGCTGGTGATCAACACCGGCACCACGATCGTCACCTTCCTGATGGTGTTCCTGATCCAGAACACCCAGAACCGTGACGGCCTGGCGATCCAGACCAAGCTCGACGAGTTGATCCGCGCCTCCGACGCGGAGGACGAGTTCATGGGCATCGAGAAGCTGACCGACAAGCAGCTCGATGCCCTGCACGCCAAGTGCCAGCGCATGTCGGCCAATTCCCAGCGGCTGCTCGACCAGGCCGCGCGGGAGCGCAAGAGCCGCGAGACGGCGAAACGGAAAACGAAAGCCGGCCCCACGCGACAGGCCGGGGCCAGGGCGTAGCGTAGCCATGCCTCTGGACCCTCCAGCCCAGGAACAGGCCGGCAGCCTCGCCGGGCACGAAGAGGAGAGCATCGATCAGATCGCCGCTCTCCACGTCGAGCATCACCGCTCGGCGTCCGCCTTGCAGCGTGCGATCGATTGGGCGACCGATAAGCTTGGTCGGCCTTCCGTTGTCGCGGTGGTGATCGTCGGCGTGGCCGCGTGGTTCGCGAGCGCCTATGCGGCGAGCGAGGGCCATATCGAACGGCCGCCGTTCGTCTGGCTCGAACTCACCGCGACCCTGGCGGCGCTGCTGATCGCCATGCTGATCCTGGTGACCCAGCGGCGGGAGAACCTGCTGGCGGAGCGGCGCGATCAGCTGACCCTTGAGTTGGCGATCCTCGCGGACAAGAAGTCCGCCAAGATCATCGCCCTGCTGGAGGAGATGCGCCGCGATGCGCCGGCCCTGGCGAACCGGGCGGACGCTGAATCCGAGGCCATGGCGAGGCCCGCAGATCCAGCCGAGGTGCTGGCAGCGATCGATCGTCGGACCCCCGGCGGTTCGGGATCGTAGGCGGTTCGTCGGCGCCGGCTTTGGCGGGTAGTCGACACTAGGATGCGACGGTCGAGGTTGGACGCGGGCCATCCCGGGGCCGCCGCCCCGATAGTCGCTTCCAGAAGGGTCGCGGTGGGCTATGACTGCTGGTTTCGGCCAAGCCAGTCGCGGACTTGGCGCTCTCCGCGGGACACCCATGGCTCTCGTCAAAACCTCGAAGATCAATGCGGGCGGCAGGCCCGGTCCGGTTCCCCCGGCGGCCAAGGCGGCGCCCAGGCCCGTTGCGGCCAGGCTCGCCGGCGCGCCCGGCCAGGATCAGCTGTCCGAACGCATCGCAGCGGCGACGGAGGAGCTTGCGGCGGGATTGGTCGAGGCTTCCGCCGCCGCCGAGCAGCTGCGCCGGTCCATGGAGCAGATCGCCGGCGGCGCCGAGGAGGCGGCGGGCGGTTCGCAGGAGCAGCTGGCGGCGATCCAGAGCGTCTCGACCAACCTGACCACCGCGCGGGGGCAGGCGGACACGTCGCGGCGCCGGACGGAGGCGTTGCAGCTGGTGCTGGCCGAGACGGCTGTGCAGATCACCTCGTCGGTCCGCGCGATCGAGCGCAACGCGGAGCGGCAGGACGCCTCCATCGTGGTGATCGCCGAGCTGGAGCGCCGGGCCAAGGACATCGGCGAGATCACCAGAACCGTCAGCCGCATCTCGGACCAGACCAACCTGCTCGCCCTCAACGCTGCGATCGAGGCGGCGCGGGCCGGGGAGCACGGGCGGGGCTTCGCGGTGGTGGCCGAGGAGATCCGCGCGCTGGCGGAGACGTCGGAAAAGAGCGCGCAGGATGTGGGAGGGCTGGCCGAGTCGATCCAGGCCGATGTCCGCGATGTGGCTGCGCGACTGAAGGCCGGGGCGGAGACCGCGGCCGCCGAAGCGCGCTCCGGTGCGGCCGTGGTCGATGTCCTCAACGGCGTGCGCGCGGACATGGGCGTATTGGCCGAAGCCAGCCAGGACACCCTCACCGCCGCGCTGCAGGCGGAGCGCGCGGCGATCGAGGCCCAGAAGGGCGCCGAGCAGGTGGCCAGCGCCGCCGAGGAGCAGTCGGCTGGCGCCGGCGAGGCGCAGTCGGCGATCTACGAACAGGCCCAGGCGCTGGAGCAGGGCCAGATCGCGGCGCGATCTTTGGCGACCACGGCCGAGCAGCTGCGCAGGGGGTCGGTGGACGCGTCGGCCGCCGAGCAGATCGCCGCCACGGCCGAGGAGCTCTCGGCGTCGATCCAGGAACTGTCGGGGGCCGCCACCGAAATCATGGCGGCGGTCGAGCAGATCAATCGCGGCTCCCAGCAGCAGGGCGCGGCCACGCAGCAGACGTCCGCGGCGCTGGCCCAGATCGAATCCAGTGCGCGCAAGGCCCAGGCGAACGCCGCCGCGGCGGACCAACGTGTCGCCGCGACGGAATCCGCGCTCGCCGAAAGCCGCGGCGCCGTCGAGAAGCT
The DNA here is from genome assembly GCA_050729355.1 of Phenylobacterium sp. GTDB lineage: Bacteria > Pseudomonadota > Alphaproteobacteria > Caulobacterales > Caulobacteraceae > Phenylobacterium. The sequence continues at coordinate 13,218 of JBOHKZ010000061.1, forward strand.
CGTGTCGGGGGTGACGGTCGCCCTGTCTGAAACCAACAGCAGCCTGGCGACGATCGCCCGCCTCGAAGCGGTCGCGCGCCGCATCCAGAGCATCGTCGACGAGATCAATCTGGTCGCGGTGCAGACCAGCATGCTCGCCGTCAGCGGCTCGGTGGAAGCCGCCCGCGCCGGCGAATCCGGTCGCGGGTTCGCGGTCGTGTCGAGCGACGTCCGCAGCCTGGCGCGCGAAGCGGCGGAGAGCGTGGGCAAGATAAAGGAGACGGTTACCGGCATCCTCGACCAGATCGCCTCGCTGCGGCGCGACCTGGAGCAGACGGCTGCGGCGTCCGACATCGAAGTCCAGAACAACCGCGAGACCATTGCCGCCCTCGCCAAGCTCGATGACGATCTGATGCAACTGAAGACCGCCAACACGGTCATCTCGGAAGGCGCAGAGGCGATCCTGGCGGCCGCGGTCGAGACCGCCGCCGCGGCGCGGCAGATCGCGGCGGCGGCGGAGCAGGCCGGCGCGGCATCGCGACAGGCGGCCGTGGCGTCGACCCAGCAAGCGCGAGGCGCCGAAGATCTGGCCGCGGCGATCGAGGAGATCGCCGCGCTGGCGGATGAACTGAAGCAGCAAAATGGGTGACGTCGCGGCCACGGCCGAGCGCGAAGACCTGCGACGGTTCCTGACCTTCCGGGTGGCCGAGCGGCTCTATGCGCTGCCGGCGGACGAGGTGTCGGAGGTCATCCGCACGCCCGCGGTTGCCCGGCTCCCGCAAGGTCCCGCAAGCCTCCTTGGCCTTGCAAACCTGCGCGGCGCGGTGCTCCCGGTCGCCAGCGTCCGAGGCCTGCTGCGGCTGCCGGAGCGCGCGCCGTCCCCCGACGACCGTTCGATTGTCCTGGACGGCGCAGCCCCGGTCGCGCTGGCGGTGGACGCCATTGATGGCCTGGTGTCCGTTGCGGCGTCGCGCGTGGAGACGCGCCAGGCCGAATTGACCGCGGAAGACGGCGAACAGCTCAGCGGGACGTTCCAGCCCGATGGCCGAACGGACGTCGCGAAGGTGCTGGACGTTCGCCGCCTGCTGGCCGCGGCCTTCCTCCCGCGCGCCCGGCCGGAACGCCGCGCGACGGTGCAGTCCGGCGAAGCGATGGATGCCGCCGGGCAGGAGCTGGCGCAGCAGAAGTTGGTCACCTTCGAGGTGGCGGATCAGGAGTACGGACTGGCGCTCGAGGTGGTCCGCGAGATCCTGCCGGCGCCTGAGGCCACGGCGGCCGTGCCGCGAAGCGAATCCGTCGTGGTGGGCGTCATGGCCTATCGGGACGCCCTGTTGCCGCTGTTGTCGCTGCGCGGCCTGCTGGGATTCCCCGGAGCGGCCGCGGGCGAGCGCGACAAGGTGGTCGTCACGACGGTCGCCGGCGCCCTGCTCGGGCTTGTCGCCGATCGGGTGCGCTCGATCATCTCGGCGGATCCGGCGCTGGTCGACGCAACCCCGCCGATGCTGGCGGCCCGCACCGGGGGCGAGGCGCGGGTGACTTCGATCTATCGCGGGCAGGGCGGGCGCCGGCTGGTGTCGATCCTGGCGCCCGAGCAGCTCTTCCGGGAGGACGTCATGCAGAGACTTGGCGAGGCGGGACCGGGGACGTCGCCTTCGCGGCCCGAAGCGGCGGCTTCGGAGCAGATGCAATTCCTGGTCTTCCGCCTGGGCGACGACGAGTTCGGGCTCCCGATCGAGACGGTCGACGAGGTGGCCCGCGTCCCCGAACAGATCACGCGGGTGCCGAAGACTCCGAAATTCCTCGAGGGCGTCATCAACCTGCGCGGCGAGGTGCTGCCGGTGGTCGACCAGCGCCGGCGCTTCGACATGCCGCCGCTGGCGAACCGCGAGGCGCGGCGCCTGATCGTCCTTCAGACCGAGCGGCTGCGGGCCGGCGTCATCGTAGACAGCGTCTCCGAGGTGTTGCGCTGTGCGGCCGACGCCATCGCCGAGGCGCCCGACCTGACGGGCGAAGCGACGCGGCTGGTGCGCGGCGTGGTCAACCTGCCGGCGGCCGGCCGGATCGTCCTGCTGCTGGATCCCGAAGAGTTGCTGACGCGGGCCGAGCGCGGGCTGCTGGAGGCCTTCAAACCGCACGCGGGGCAGGCCGGCCTGTGATCAAGGTCCTGGTGGTCGACGACTCCGCCCTGGTGCGGAAGCTGCTCGGCCAGGTGTTCGCCGCCGAGCCGGACTTCGAGGTGGAGTTCGCCCGGGATGGCCTGGAGGCGCTCGAGCGCCTGGCGAGCTACCAGCCCGATGTGATCACGCTGGACGTGCAGATGCCGCGCCTCGACGGCCTGGCCACCTTGGACCGCATCATGCTGGAGCGGCCCTGCCCGGTGGTCATGGTCTCGTCGCTGACCGCCGAAGGCGCAGAGGCGACGCTGGAGGCCCTGCGCCTCGGCGCGGTGGATTTCGTCGCCAAGCCCAGCGGGGCTGTGTCGCTGCGCATGGAGGCGTTCGCCCCGCAGGTGGTCGCCAAGGTCCGTGGCGCGGCCGGCGCGCGGCTGAGGTTGACCCATCGCCTCAAGGATCGTGTCCGCCATCGGATCGGGTCCGCGCCGGCGCTCCGGCCCAGCGCGCGCGGCGAGGCGTATCCGATGCCGGCCGCCATCGGCGAGGGCCTGGTCCTGGTCGGAACCTCCACCGGCGGGCCGCCCGCCCTCGAGGCGCTGCTCGCGCCGCTTCCCGCGGATTTCCCGTGGCCGATTCTCGTCGCCCAGCACATGCCGGCCAGCTTCACCGGCCCGCTGGCGCATCGCCTGGACCGCCTGTGCGCCATGAATGTCGTGGAGTGCGGCCAGGCCACCGGGCTGGCATCGGGGACGGTCTACATCGGGCGTGGCGACGCCGACCTGGTGGTCTTTCGCCAGCGGGGCGCGGCGATGGCGAAGCCCGTTCCCTCCGAGCCCGGCTACCTCTGGCATCCGAGCACCGACCGTTTGGTGCGCACGGCGATGGAACACTTCCCCGCGAGCCAGCTTCTGGGTGTGTTGATGACCGGCATGGGGGACGATGGCGCGCAAGCCATGGCGAGCCTCCACGCCCAGGGGGGACGCACCATCGCCGAGGCCGAGGAGACCGCAGTGGTGTGGGGAATGCCAGGCGAGCTGGTGAAGGCCGGGGGCGCGGACTTCGTGCTGCCGGTGCAGGAGATCGCGCGCCGCCTGCAGGAGCTCACCCCCTGACATGCCGCTGATCCGCAGCAATTCCGGGGCCGTCCCGCCGCCGCCCGCCGCACCCTCGTCGGCGCTTCGCGATGGGGCGACAGACGCGCGGTGGTCCGCCGCGCGCAGCCTGACCGCGGCGGGAGATGTGCCCGCGCTTGGCGCCGCGCTGACCACCGAAACCGACCCGCGCGTCCGGGAAGCGATCCTCACCAGCCTGGCGCGCATCGGCGACGCAGCGGCGGCGGAAGCCGTCCTGCCGCATATTCGCTCGGACGATGCGGACGTGCGGACCGCCGCGCTCGACAGCCTTCGGGCCATGCCCGGCGGCGCGGCCGCCAGCCTCCCGGGGCTGCTCGCCGACCCGGACGCGGATGTGCGCCTGCTGGCGTGCGAGGTGGTGCGGGCTCTCCCGCAAGCGGGCGCGACGCAACTGCTGTGCGAGCTGATCGAACGCGAGCCCGAGGCCAATGTGTGCGCTGCGGCGATCGACGTGCTGGCCGAGGTCGGCGGGGCGGAGGCGTTGCCGGCGTTGGCGAGCTGCGCCGCGCGTTTCGCCGCTGAACCCTTCCTCGGCTTTGCGATCAGGGTGGCGACGGAGCGGATCCGCGCCGGCGATCGACTTGCCTGAGCCCTCCGCAGTCAGCGAGGAGGAGTTCGCACGGCTCACGGACTTCCTCTACCGGCGGACCGGAATGGTCTTCAACGAGTCCAAGCGCTACTACGTGGAGCGCCGGGTGAGCGACCGGATGGAGGCGACCGGGGCCGCAACCTTCGCCAGTTACTTCGCGCGCCTGCGCGGCGATCTGGACGCCGAGATCGAGCAGTTCATCAACGCGTTCACGGTCAACGAGACCTATTTCTACCGCGAGGACCACCAGCTGAGCTGCCTGAGCTCGGACCTTCTGGCCGAGCGCATCCGCGGCCGGCCCCGCAGCCAGGCCCTGAGGATCTGGTCCGTTCCGTGCTCGACCGGGGAGGAGCCTTATTCCATCGCCATGTGGCTGCTGGAGACCTGGCCGCAGGTGGACGCCTACGACATCGAGATCGTCGGTTCGGACATCGACACCCGCGCCTTGCAGGCCGCGGCGGCGGGCGTTTTCGGCAAGCGCGCGCTGATGCGCCTGACGCCGGAGCTGGTGGCGAAATACTTCGTCCGGCTCGACGAGGATCGCTGGCAGATCCTGGAGGATCTGCGCGGATCGGTGCGCTTCACGCCCGCCAATATCGTCGAGACCGCCGAGACCCGTCCGCATGGGCAGTTCGACGTGATCTTCTGCCGCAACGTCCTGATCTACTTCGACGAGGCCTCCCGGCGGATGGCGGCCGAAAACCTCTATGAGAACCTGGCGCCGGGCGGTTTCATCTGCCTGGGACACACCGAGTCCATGAGCCGTATCTCGCCGTTGTTCGAAGTGCGTCGCTTTGCCGACGCGATCGTCTATCAAAGGCCGATGGAGGGGACGCGTGGCTGACGCAGCGAAGACGCGTGTGCTCGTGGTCGACGATGCGAGCCTGGTGCGGATGTATTACCGCGACGCCCTGGAGCGCGCGGGGTATGCCGTCGATGAGGCGTTGAACGGCCTGGAGGCGCTCGAGAAACTGCTGGAGGCCCCGGCCGATCTGCTGATCGTCGACGTGAACATGCCGCAGATGGACGGCCTGACCTTCCTCAAGATCCTGCGTCGCCAGGACCTGCCGGTATCGGGCACGCCGGCGCTGGTCACCACCACAGAAGCCGGCCCGCAGGACCGGGCGGCGGCGCAGACCGCCGGCGCCAACTTCTACCTGGTCAAGCCGGTGAGCCCCGAGACGCTCGTGGCCTACGCCGACATGCTCAGCGGGCGGGCGCCATGAACGAATTCATCGAGCAGTTCCTGGTCGAGTGCCGCGAGTTGGTCGAGCAGGCGACGGCCGATCTGCTGGCGCTGGAGGATCGGCCGGAAGATCGCGAGCGGCTGGATAGCGGGTTCCGCGCCTTCCACACCCTCAAGGGCGCCGCCGGCATCGTGGAGTTCGCCGACATGGAGGCGGCGTTGCACGCTGCGGAGGACGTCCTGTCGGCGGTGCGGAGCGGCGCCGAGCCGCTCACGCCCACGCTCATCGGCGATTGCCTGTCCTGCCTGGACCAGGTCGTGCAATGGCTCGACGCGATGGAGGTTTCCGGCGAGCCGCCTTCGGACGCGCGGGCGGCCTCCGACGCCATTGTCGCCCGCTTCGCCAGCCGCACCACGTCGCCGCCGCGGGGTCCGGCCGAGATCGGCGGCCCGGCGCCTGAGGCCGGCCGGTCGGGGTTGGACGACAAGGCCGAGGCGTTGCTGGCGGCCCAGGTGGCCCTGCTGGCGGACCCGACGGCCGAGCCCTCGCCGGGACGCGCCGCCTCCGCTGGGGTGGTGGCGGTCAACCTGCTCCTGCACGCCGGGCGCGCGGAGGAAGCCGGGAGGCTGCGGCACGTCCTCGCGCGGGCCGTGGCCGCGCAGGATTCTCGGGCCGTGCAGGACGCTTTGCGGAGCCTGCAGGCCGGCGCTCTGATCGCGGAACCTGCCGCGGCGGCCCCGATCGGCGAGCCGGCGGAACCCGCCGCCCGGGGGCTGCGGGTCGATATCGAGCGCGTCGACGCCCTGGTCAGCCTGACCGGGGAGTTGACCGTCGCCAAGAATGCGCTGGGGCATGCGGCGGGCCTGGCTCGCGATGGCGTCGACCCGGCGTCGCTGGCGGTGGTGTTGAAGGACCAGCATGCGGTGCTCGATCGGCTGGTGACGGAGCTCCAGCGCTCCGTCCTGAACATCCGCGTGCTGCCCCTGCGCCATGTGTTCCAACGCTTTCCGCGGCTCGTACGTGAAATGGTGGTCTCGCTCGGCAAGCCGGCGCGGCTGGTGACCCAGGGGGACGCCACTGAGGCCGACAAGGCGATCGTCGAGAACCTCTTCGAGCCGTTGCTGCACGTGATGCGCAATGCCCTCGACCACGGGATCGAGAGCCCAGAAGCCCGCGCGGCCGCCGGCAAGCCGCCCAGCGCCACGATCAGCCTGCGCGCCAGCCAGCAAGGCGACCGCGTGGTGGTGGAGGTCGCGGACGACGGCGGCGGCGTCGACCTGGACCGCGTGCGGGCCGTGGCGGTGGAACGGGGGATCGTCAGCGCGGCAGGGGCGGCGGAACTCTCCGATCAGGGGGTCGTCGACCTGATCTTCGCGCCGGGCTTCACGACCGCGGGCGCGGTGAGCAGCCTGTCGGGCCGAGGTGTCGGCATGGACGCGGTGCGCAGCGCCGTGGCTCGGCTGGGCGGACACGTCGCGGTGGCGAGCCGGCCGGGCGAGGGCACGACGGTTCGGTTCGTACTGCCGTTCACGGTGATGATGAACGCCGTCATGACGGTCGAGGTCGGCGGCCAGCTCTTCGGGATCCCGATGGAAGGGGTGTCGGAAACGCTCCGCCTGCCGCGGGAAGAGATCGCTCCGATCGGGGCCACACGCGCCTTCGTGCTGCGGGAGCGCACCATCCCCTTGATTGAATTGGCCGAGGTGCTCGGCGCCGATCCTCGCGCAGCGTCTTCCGGTGACGCGCGCGTCGTGGTCGTTGAGGCGGGCGGACAGATCGGCGCGCTCGAGGTCGACCGGGTGGGCGAGCGGATGGACGTGATGCTGAAGCCCATGGATGGCCTGCTCGCGGGAACGCCGGGGATCGCCGGAACCACCCTGCTGGGCGACGGCCGGGTCCTGATCGTCCTGGACCTGATGACCCTGCTGCTCTGAAGGGCGATGCGTCGACTGCACGACGGAACAACCGCTGCAGGACCATTACCGTCAGGGCGGCCGCAGTGGTGGAGGTCTGACCGCTCGCGGTCTAGGGTGGGGCGAGAGTTTGGGGGCGAGGCGCTGGATCCGGCGCCGGCAGTATTGGAAAATTGATGGCCTACAAAATCCTTATCGTCGACGACAGCAAGCTTGCGCGCATGGCCGTCGCGAAGGTCCTGGGCAGCCTGCGTCCCGACTGGGAGCGGACCGAAGCGACCAATGCGGACGAGGCGCTGGCATTGCTGCGGCAACAGCCCATCGATGTCGCCTTGCTGGACTTCAACATGCCCGGCCGCGACGGGCTGAGCCTCGCTGCGGACTTGCGGGAAATGCGCCCGGATATGCCGGTGGCGGTGATCTCCGCCAACGTCCAGACCGAGGTCGTGGCCCGCGCGCATGACGTCGGCGCACATTTTTTATCGAAGCCGCTGACGGAATCGGCGCTTGCCGCGTTCCTGACAGACGCAGAGCGGCGTTTGACGACGGGGGCTGAGTGACCGCATCGACGGTGTTGACCGAATTCGAACTCGACGCCCTGACGGAGCTCGTCAACATCGGGGTCAGCCGCGCGGCTGCCAGCCTGCGCGAAATGGTCGGCGAACAGGTCCACCTGTCGGTGCCGAACGTCCGGCTGGTCAGCCACGCCGAGGCTGTCGGGGTCCTGAATGAACGGGAAACCGGCCGGCTCGTCGCCGTGCACCAGGTGTTCGAGGGCGACATCACCGGGCGCGCCCTGCTGATCTTTCCCGAGACCAAGAGCCTTGAGCTCGTGCGGGCGGTCGCCGGGGGCGAACTGCCGCTCGAGGACATCATCGAGCTCGAGCCGGAGGCGCTGGCCGAGACCGGCAACATCATCCTGAACGGGTGTCTTGGCACCATCGCCAACATGCTTCACCGCAGCCTGAAGATGTCGCTGCCGGAGATCCTGCGTGGTGAAGCGCCCAGCCTCCTGGAATTCGCGCCGCCCCCTGAGAGGGGCGACGTGGTCATGTTCCTCTACATCGATTTCGTGGTCCGGCAGCGCGACATCCGGGGCTACGTGGCGATGCTGATGGACATGCCGTCCCTGGCCGCCCTCAAGGACCTGCTGGCCGAGTTCATCGAGCGCACAACCGGCGAGGCGCCCCAGCCTGATGCCCTTGCCTGACGATATCGCCCCGTCCGCGGCGCTGGACGCGCTGGACACCGGCGTGATCGTGCTGGGTCCGGAGGGCCAGGTCCTGACCTGGAACGACTGGATGGCGGCGGCGAGCCACGTCAGTTCGGCGGACGCGTTGGGCCGGCCCCTGGACGAGGTCTTCGCGGAGGCCAGGCTCGGCCGGCTCCGCGCCGCCGTCCGCGAGGCCTTTGCGTCCGGCTCCTCCAGCCTGCTGACGAACGCGCTGCATCCGGCCCTGCTACCGCTGAAGACCAGGTCGGGCCGGCCGCTGATCCACAATGTCGCCGTGCGCCCAGTCGGCGAAAGGCCTTACGCGGCCTGCATCGTGCAGGTTTTCGACGTCACGGTGTCGGTCGAGCGCGAACGCGTCCTGCGTCAGCGCCAGAACGCCCGCTATGACGCGGTCGTCGAAAGCGCGCCGGACCCGATCCTGACGATCGACGCTCAGGGATTGATCCAGCTCGCCAATCCGGCGGCCGCGCGCGAGCTCGGCTACGGGCCGCAGGACCTGATGGGCCGGCCGATCAGCGATCTGCTCGAGCCCTCCGAAGCCTGGGACGAGGCGTGGCGGGCGGTCTGGTTCGGCGAGCCGGCGCACTGGCCGATCGAGTTGGTGATGCGGCGGCGGGACGGCACCCGCAGCTTCGTCGACGCCTCCGCCTCCCGGTGGCTCAGCGGCGCCGGGGTCTTCGTCACCGCCATCCTTAGGGACGTGAACGAGCGACGCGCCGGTGAAGCCAAGCTGCGCCTGCTCAACGATACGCTCGAGGAGCGGGTGCGTGAGCGGACCGCGGAGCTGGAGCGGGCCCACGAGCAACTGCGGCAGTCGCAGAAGGTCGAAGCGATCGGGCAACTGACCGGCGGTATCGCCCACGACTTCAACAATCTGCTGACGCCGATCCTCGGGGGGCTCGACATCCTGCAGCGGCGAGGGGTGGGC
>JBOHKZ010000062.1:0-4623 GCA_050729355.1 Phenylobacterium sp.
CATCTGCTCGGCGGCTTCCCGGGCGGTCTCCGCGCCCTGGCCGGGCGGCTCGAAGCGGCCCTCGGTGCGGAAGTCGCGGATCGAGAGCACCAGGTCGCCGGCCGACTTCAGCACCCCGACCATCTCGGCGAGCGCTCGCTCCTTGTCCGGCCACTGGTGGTAGCTGTTGACCGAAAAGACCAGGTCGAAGCTCTCATCGGCAAAGGGGAGGTCGCCGGCGTCGCCGCAGCGCAGGTCGAGGGCCGCATCGCCACGCCCGCCGTCGAGCCGGCGACGCGCGCTCGCCACCATCAGCTCGGAATGGTCGACGCCGGCCACCAGACTCAGCGGCCGGGTGTGCGCCAGCAATTCCAGCGCCTGGCCGGGACCGAAGCCGACCTCAAGCACGGCCGCGCCGGCCGGCGGCTCCAGCGCTTCGACGGTCGCACGGTTCTGGGCCGCGTTGCCGCTTTCCAGGAACCAGCCCATCACCACGCCCATAGCGCCATGGGGTTTCACCGCCTGATGCATGGCAAAGGCCTCCGATCTGCATCCTCAGCCAATAGTGGCCGCCGAGCGGCGTCTCAGATGCGCAGGCCGCAGAGAAATTCGGCTCAGTTCCGCGTCCAGGTCTGGGCCTGGCAGACCATCAGCACGCAGCCCTCGACCTTCAGGGAGCCGTTGGCGTTGGCGGTGATCTTGGAATCGTAGGTCTTGCCGGACTTGGGATCGTAGATCTTGCCGCCGGTCCAGCGGCCGGGCGCGGCCTGTTTGAAGTCGCGCATCACCTGCTGGCCCATCAGCGGCTTCTGGCGGAGCTCGGCGTTGGGGTTCTTCTCGTCCATCACCTTGGTGGCGTCCTTCACCCAGGTGGTCGCGCCGCACATGCGCTCGGGGCTGCGGGGGCAGGGCGCGATGCGGACCTTTCCGCCCTTGTCCTGGACCAGCCATTCCCCTTCCACCGGATCCGCGGCGAAGGCGGGCGCGGCGATGAATGTCAGGCCGACGGCGATGGCGAGCGAACGCATAGGCTTCTCCTGAGGCGAGGGGTCTAGGTGTGGGAACTCTCCATGGAACAGGTCATCCGGGCAGGCGCACGACGGCGCGCAGGCCGCCCATCGGCGAGCGCGCGAGCGCGATGTCGCCGCCGTGTCCGCGCGCGACGTCACGGGCGATCGCAAGGCCGAGGCCAACGCCCTTGGCGTTCTGGTTGCGCGCCTCGTCGAGGCGGCCGAAGGCCTTGAACGCCTCCTCGTAGCGGTCCTCGGGAATGCCCGGGCCGTCGTCGTCCACGGTGATCTCGACGCCGCCCTGCGGCCGCACCGCCGCGGCGATCTGGACCTTCTCGCCATGCACCGCGGCGTTCATCACCAGGTTGGAGAGCGCGCGCTTCAGGGCGTTGGGCCGGACCGAGGCGGTCAGCTCGGCGTCGACGGCTACACTGACCTGGGCGCCGGCGCGCACCGCGCCTTCGCTCACCTCGTCGATGAGGTGGCGAAGGTGAACCGTCTCGACCGCCTCGCCGCCCTCGCCGCGGGCGAAGGCCAGGTATTCGTCGATCATGTGCTCCATCTCGGCCAGGTCGCCCTTCATGGCCGCGTTGGCCTTGGAGGGTTCGGCGAGCGCCAGGCTGAGCTTCAGCCGGGTCAGCGGCGTGCGCAGGTCGTGGCTGACAGAGGCGAGCAGCGTCGTGCGCTGGTCGATGTGGCGCTGGATGCGCGAGCGCATGTCGAGGAAGGCGCTGGCCGCGCGCCGCACCTCCTTGGCGCCCTGGGGCTTGAAGGCCAGCACCTCGCCGCCGCGCCCGAACGCCTCGGCGGCGTTGGCCAACCGCTCGATGGCTTTCACCTGGTTCCTGATGAACAGGATGGCGATGGTGGTGAGCAGGATCGTCGTTACCGTCATCCAAAGGACGAAGATGTGGCCTTGCGTGGCGAAGGCGCGGTCGCGCGGCGCCAGCACCCGCATCACCCCGCCCGGCACCGCCACGCGGATATCGACGTAGGCTGGGTAGCGGGTGGTGTCGAACCAGTAGGGATCGTCCAGCCGGGCGTTCAGGGCGCGGTCCAGCGAGCGGTCGATGGGGGCGAAGAACGGCTCGAACAGCACCGGCGCATCGCGCCTCGTCGCCGGCAGCCGGCGGCCGGGCTGCAGGGCGATGGAGAGGCCCATGGACTCCTCGGCGCGGGCCGAGAGCTTGGCGAAGGCCGCGTCGCTGGGGTCCTCTTGATAGCTCTCGACGGCCCAGGCGATATCGCCGGCTAGGCCCTCGGAGAGCCGGCTGGTCACCGTCTGCCAGTGATTGTCGAAGAAGATGTAGGTGACGGCGATCTGCATGATCGCCACCGGCAGCACGATGATCAGCAGCGAGCGCCCGAACAGGGTCTTCGGCATCTGCCGTTTGATCCAGCGGCCGATCACGCGGGTGCTGCGAGCCATCAGGTGTGGGCCATCAGTCGGGCGCCAATCTGTAGCCTACGCCGCGGACCGTCTGCAGGTAGCGTGGCGTCTTGGGGTCGTCCTCGATCTTACGCCGAAGCCGCGTGACCTGCACGTCAACTGCGCGGCCGGACGGGTCGACGGTGCCCCGGGCAAGCTCCAGCCGGTCGACGGGCTCGTGCGGCGTGCGGGCAAGCTGGCGCAGCAGGGCGACCTCCGCCTCGGTCAGGCGCACGGGCTCGTCATCGCAGGCGAGCTCGCCGCGGTCGGGATCGAACTTGCAGCGCCCGAGCAGCAGCGGCCCGCTGCGTTGGGCCGGGCGGTCGGCGGCGCGGCGCAGGATGGCCTCGATGCGCAGGACCAGCTCCTCCGGCTCGAAGGGCTTGGCCAGGTAGTCGTCGGCGCCCAGCCTGAAGCCTTCGATGCGATCCTCCGGCTGCCCCCGCGCGGTCAGCATAAGCACCGGCGTCCGTCCGGCCGGCCCGCGCTGTTCGCGCAGCCAGCGGGTCAGGGAGAAGCCGTCCTCGCCCGGCATCATCACGTCGAAGACCGCCAGGTCGAAGTCGAGGCTGGACATCAGTTTGCGGGCCGGCGCGCCGCCGGCGGCCGCGGTGACCCGAAAACCGGCGCGGGCCAGGTATTCCTTCAGGAGCTCGCGGATGCGGTCGTCGTCGTCGACGATCAGCAGGTGGCGCGCACGGGGCGGTTGTCGGGTGTCGGTCATGCGGCGCCTCCGCCAGGGCTGCGGGTGCGGCCGCCCGCAAGCGCGGCCAGGATCCGCCTTGCTCCCGCTACGCCATCCAGGCCCGCGGCGCGATAGGCGCGTGCGATCTGGGTGCGCAGCCGCTCGCCGATGGCCGCCTCGAACGCCTCGCCCCGGGCGGTCAGGACGGCGGTGCGGCGACGCCCGTCGAGCTCGCCGGAGGCTTTCTCCACCAGGCCCTTGGCCGCCAGGTCCACCAGGATGCGGCTGGCCGCCTGCTTCGAGAGGCTGGTCAGATGGGCGAGTTCCTGCACGCCGACGCCCGGCCTGCGGCGCAGCAGGAAGGCCGCGCGCCAGTGCGATCGGCCAAGCCCCAGGCCCTCGGATTCGAGGCCCTGATCGACCGCCGCCCAGACCGATGCCTCAGCCAGCAACAGGAGCTCGAGGCCGGCGTCCAACTCGTCTTCGCGCAGGATCAGGCGTGGATCTGGCGGGCTGCTCACGCGCCGACGCCTTGCGGCCGGGCGCCAATTTGTTTGACGCCGCCGCCTTCGGAGGTTTCAAGGAGAACCCTACGAAAGGAGGTCACCCTCTCATGTCTCTCGTTCCCTTTGACGACCGCGATGGATGGATCTGGCTGGACGGCCAGTTCGTGCCCTGGCGCGAGGCGAAGGTACACGTACTGACGCACGGGCTGCACTATGCGTCGTCCGTGTTTGAGGGCGAGCGGATGTACGGAGGGGAGATCTTCGAGCTGACGGCGCATACCGAGCGTCTGTTCAAGTCCGCGGAGATCCTGGACTTCGAAATCCCGTTCACGGTGGCCCAGATCGACCAGGCCTGCAAGGACACCTGCGCCAAGAACGGCCTGACCGATGCCTATGTGCGGCCGATCGCCTGGCGCGGCTCGGAAATGATCGGGGTCTCGGCCCAGAACACCAAGATCCACGTGGCCATCGCCGTGTGGGACTGGCCGAGCTACTTCAGCCCGGAAGAGCGCGCCAAGGGCCTGCGGATGTGCTGGGCGAAGTACAAGCGCCCCTCGCCGGAGACCGAGCCGGTCCATGCCAAGGCCGCCGGCCTCTACATGATCTGCACCATCTCCAAGCACGCCGCGGAGAAGGCCGGGTTCAACGACGCGATGATGCTCGACTATCGGGGCTATGTCGCCGAATCCACCGGCTCCAACGTGTTCTTCGTCAAGGACGGCGTGATCCATACGCCGCTGCCCGACTGCTTCCTGAACGGGATCACCCGCCAGACGGTGATCAAGCTCGCCAGGCAGAAGGGCTTCGAGGTGGTGGAGCGTCACATCAAGCCGGAGGAACTCGCCGACTTCTCCGAATGCTTCGTGACCGGCAGCGCCGCCGAGGTGACCCCGGTCGCCGAGATCGGCGAGTACACCTTCCGGCCGGGCAACATCTCGCTCAGCCTGGCGGACGACTACTCGCGGATGGTGCGCCGCCAACTGGTCAGCGCCTGACGAAACAGGGCCCGGGTCG
>JBOHKZ010000063.1:0-5491 GCA_050729355.1 Phenylobacterium sp.
CCACCGCTTCGCGGTCCCCCTCCCCCTAAGGGGAGGATCTTCAAGCCGCCGCCCTGGCCTCGTCGGCCAGCCAGGTGAGCACGTGGTCGGCCACGGCGTCCCAGCCGGGTTCGCCGACCAGCCAGTGGCTCATGCCGGGCATCCCCTGATAGCTGGCGCCCAGCCGGTCGGCGGTCGCCCGCGCGGTGCCGGGCGAGTGCACCACATCACGTTCGCCACAGAGCACCAGGCTCGGCGCGCCGATCGGGCCCGGGCCCACGCTGGTGGTCATGAAGGGGTCGAGCCACCAGTTCAGGGTCTCGCGGATCGCAGTTGCGCTCTCCGGACGTAGGCGCGCCACGGCGGCCTCGCGCTCGGCCTGGGGCATGCGGTCCAGGCTGTAGGCGCGCATCAGCCCACGATCGGGCTCCATGGCGCCGGAGGAGAAGACGCCCATCATCTGCACGCCGAAAGCGGTCGCGGCCTCTTCGAAGCTGGACGTGGCGACGCCCCAGGGCGGCGAGGGGGCCAGCAGCACCAGCGCCCGCACGCGGGCCTTCCGCGCCGCCAGTTGCGCCACAAGACCGCCCATGGAGTGGCCCAGCAGCACCGGCGGCTCCGCCTGGGCGGCGCACAGGGCGGCGATGTCGGCGGCGTAGTCGGACATCGAGACGCCGGAGACGCGTGCGCCCGGCTCATCCGCCCCGTGACCGCGCAGGTCGGGCGCGAGCACCCCGAATCCGGCCGCCTCGAAGGGCGCGCGGAACTGCTCAAAGGCCCAGCCGCCGCAGAAGGCGCCGTGCACCATGACGATCGAGGTCATCTAACCCTTTCGACGAGACGCGCGCGGACCTTCTGACCAGGGTCCATCACGTCCGCGATCCTAACGGCAAATGCTCAAGCTCGCGCCCGCTTAAACGTTTCGGGAGCTGGGTGCGGCGAATGGCGCGAAGGCCTTGGCGACGGCCTCGTAGGAGACCCGCTTGAACGGCACGACCAGGTCCGGCGTCTCGTCGAGATAGCCCCAGCGCCAGGCGTCGAATTCCGGCGGCAGGTGCGCGGCGAGGTCGAACTCGGTCTCGTCGCCGTCGAACCGGAAGGCGAACCACACCTGCTTCTGGCCCTTCCAGCCGCGCATCGCCTTGGTCCCGCCGTGGTCGGGCGGAAAGTCGTAGGCGAGCCAGCCGTCGGTGCGACCGAGGTAGCTTACGGTGCTGACCCCGGTCTCCTCGGCAAGCTCGCGGCGCGCGGCGCCCGGCAGGTCTTCGCCCGGGTCGACGCCGCCTTGTGGGAACTGCCAGTTGTAGGGCTCAGGCGTATTGGCCCGGCGGCCCAGCCAGACCCGGCCGTCGGGATGGAAGAGCACGACCCCGACGTTGGGACGGTAGAGCGATAGGTCTTCGCTCATGGGGTCATGCTTGTTCTGAGAAGCCTAGCGGCGGACGACGGCCGAGGCGGGGGTGAGCTGGAAGCCCCGCTGTTCCAGCCCCTGCGACCAGCGCGCCACGGTCTCCAGCGTGATCGGGTAGGCGAAGCCGGAGCCCAGCGACTGGCCGCGCTGCAAGGCGCCGGCCTCCAGCGCCAGCAGTTGCTGGTCAAGCGCGGTCTTGGAAAGCTGCTCGTCGATGACCCGCTCGGCCGAGGCCCGCGGCACGCCGTCGCCGCTCCGGCGTCCGGCCGCGCCGTCGTCGATGAAGCCCAGGCCGCGGCCCTTCACCACCGTGGCGAAGGCCCCATAGGCCTTGTCCGAGGCGAGGAAGCGGGATCCCAGATAGTTGGTCAGGCCGAAGTAGCCCGTGGTCCGCGACAGGATCCACTCCAGTTTCTTCACCGTGTCAGGCCCCTGGGCGTCGGCCATCAGGGTATAGGGGCCGGGGTCGTTATCGGGATAGTCCACCGGCTCCATGGGCGTCTCCAGCAGCACCTCGTGGCCGTGGGCGCGGGCCATGTCGATCCAGCCCTGCAGGCCCTCGGAATAGGGCACGAAGGAGAGGGTGATCTCACCTGGCAGGGTCTCGATGGCCGCCTGGGTGGCGCGGGCGTTGAGGCCAAGGCCGCCGATCACCAGGGCGATCTTCGGGCGGCCATTGGAGAGGAAGGGGCGCTTGTAGGCGTCGAAAGGCGTGCGGCCGTCCTGGGCGATGATCGGCAGCGGTCCGCCGGGACCAGGCGCGAAGAAGCCGGTGATCGGGGCGGGCGGCAGGGCGCCGGAGGCGGGCAGGGGGCGGGGCGTCTCGCCACCCGGCTGGTTCCAGGTCGCGCCGGCCTGCGGGGCCAGGGGACGGGCGGAGAGCCGCACGACGTCCTGGCTCACCACCACCGCGCCATGCAGCGGCGAAAGCGTCTGGCGCCAGCCTTGCGGGGCATGTTCGAGCACCCCGGCCAGCGGAACCCGCACAATGCGGGGATGTCCCCCCAGCGAACCCAGGATGACGATCAGGCCAGCCACCGCCGCGGCCAGCAGGGCGGCCGCGCCGGCCAGCGCCACATAACGATTGCTCAGCAGCCCGCGCAGCCGGATCGGTCCGAAGCGGGGCGCGACAAGCCTGGGAAGTGCGACATTGGCCACGAGTCAGAGGTGCTCCTCGACGCAGCCTCGCCCATCAGAGTTAACGATCGCTTCCCAACGCCCGCGAATGCGCCGCTTGCGACGCGGCCTACTTGGTGATCGGGGCCTTCACCTCGGCGACCTTGGCCTTGCTGATGATCTCGGCGAGGCGGGCCGTGGGCTTGGGCAGCTTCGGCGTCTGGGCCACGGAGCCGTAGTGCAGCACGTCCTCGGCGCGGGCCAGCTGGAAGTCCTTCTTGGCGTCGAAGGTGTCCGGCGGGGCCTCGGCGGGAGCGTGCGGCGCCTTGCGAACCTTGCCCTCGTCGGCGTTGAGCGCGTTCTTGAACGAGGCTTCCGAGAACTGGTAGGCGCGGTTGGCGATCGTCTGGGCCTGATCCTTGGTCATGGCGACCTCGAGATCGGGCTCGATGCCGGTCTTCTGGATCGAGCGGCCGGACGGCGTGTAGTACTTCGCCGTGGTCAGCTTCAGGGCGCCGTCGACGCCGCCGCGCAGCGGTATCACCGTCTGCACCGACCCCTTGCCGAAGCTGGTCAGGCCGACGATCTCGGCGCGTTTGCGGTCCTGCAGGGCGCCGGAGACGATCTCGGCGGCCGAGGCGGTGCCCGAGTTGATCAGGACCACGATCGGCAGGCCGTTGGTGATGTCGCCGGGCCGGGCGTTGTAGCGTTCCACGTCACGCGGATCGCGGCCGCGCTGGCTGACGATCTCGCCGCCTTCCAGGAACATGTCGGAGATGCTGACCGCCTGGTCGAGCAGGCCGCCGGGATTGTCGCGCAGGTCGAGGATCAGCCCCTTCATTTTGGGGTTCTTCGCCTTGATCTCGGCGAAGGCGGCCTCGGCCTCGTCGGTGGTCTTCTCGTTGAAGCCCGAGATGCGCAGCACGCCGTAGTCGCCATCGAGGCGGGCGACCGCGGTCTTCGGCTTGATAACCTCGCGCACGATCTTCACGTCGAACGGGTCGGATTTTTCGCGGGCGATGGTCAGGGTGACGGTCTCGCCGGGCTTGCCGCGCATCTGCTTGACCGCGTCATTGACCGACAGGCCCAGCACGCTCTCGCCGTTCACGGCGGTGATGTAGTCGCCCGACTTCACGCCGGCGGTGAAGGCCGGGGTGCCGTCCATCGGCGAGATAACTTTCACGACGCCGTCTTCGCTGGTGACCTCGATGCCGAGGCCGCCGTATTCGCCGCGCGTCTGATCGCGCATGTCGTCGAAGTTCTCGGGGTCGAGGTAGCCGGAGTGCGGATCCAGCGACGTCAGCATGCCGTCGAGCGCGGCGTGGATCAGTTTGGTGTCGTCCACCGGCGTCACGTACTGGCGCTCAACGGTGTCCAGCACGTCGCCGAACAGGCCGAGCATTCGGTAGGTCTGAGCCCGGGGCGTCGCCGCCGCCATGGCGTGCTGGCTGACGTAAGCCATGGATCCCGCGCCAAGCACGAAGGCCGAAACGCCGATCAGGAGGTACTTCTTCATCACCCGGCTCAGGCTCCCTTGCGGCGCAAGCCGCTTATGAAACAGGCCCCCAACGAAACGCTCGCGCGCTCAGCCCGCTTTAGTTTTCAGCCAGCGCCCGGGGTCCACCGGGACACCTTGTTCGCGGACCTCGAGGTAGAGTTCCGCGGAGGGTGACCGACCTCCTGAATGTGGTCCATCAGGCATTGACCCGACAGACTGGCCCGCCGCGACAGATTGCCCGACCGAGACCGAAGTTCGATCGAGACCAGCAAGCACCAGATGGTATCCACCCGCCAGTCTTAATATCAAGATGACGCCCCAACCCTTCACGGGGCCCACGTACTGGACAACCGCTGGTCCGGGACACGCCACCTGGGCGCCTCGCGCGGCGGCGAAGGTCAATCCGTTGGCGCGTCCGCCGCTGGATAGGGCATCGCCGAACCGCCGCACGACAGGTCCGGCTGTTGGGATAGTCAGGCTTTGCGGCGGGGTGATGGCCGCTTCGGGTGCACCCGGCGCCGTCGCGCCGCGCAGGATGGGCGCTTCGGCTGGGAGCGGGCTGGCGTCGGCGCGCTTGCTCTCGTTGGTGAACAGCGCCTCGCTTTCCACCGCCGCCAGACGGCGCAGCTTCATCATCTCGTTGGCTTGGTGCGAATAGGCGACCGCGCGGCGCTCCAGCTCCGGCGTCATCGCCTTGACCAGGATCGCGGCCCGCACCGCATCCTTGGCGTCGCGCGGGCTGACCAGCAGGGCCGGCGGCGGGTCGCGGCGCAACTGCTGCAACACCGAGAGCAGGCGCGAGAGCTGGTTCATGTTGTGCGCCTGCTCGGCGGAGAGGTGGGTCTCTTCGACGTTCAGCCGGGCCAGCCGCTCCTCGGTGGCGGCCACCGCGACGACGGCGGTCGCCAGGGCGGCGAAGGCGACGGGGAAGATCAGGCGGCGGTAGTTCATTCAATCCCGATGATAGGGCGATCCGGCGAGGATGGAGACCGCTCGATAGACCTGTTCGGCCAGCATGGCGCGGGCGAGTGCGTGCGGCCAGGTCTGCGGCCCGAACGCCAGCTTGCCGTTGGCCTGGGCCAGCAGCGCCGGGTCCAGGCCGTCCGCCCCGCCGATCAGGAACACCAGGCGCCGCGCGCCGTCGTCGCGCAGCCGCGCGATCTCCTCGGCGAAGGTCCGCGACGGCCGCGCCGACCCATGCTCGTCGCAGGCGATCACATGTGCGTCAGCCAGGTGAGGCAGAAGCACTTCGGCCTCCGCCGCCTTGCCTGGCTTGCGCGCCTCAACCTCGATCACCTCCACCGGCCCGAGCCCCAGCGCTCGCCCGGCATTGGTCGCACGCTCCACATAGAGCTTCACCAGCTCCGTCTCCGGAGATCGGGCCAGGCGGCCAATGGCGACGATGGCGATTTTCATACCCGTCGATACCGCGCCTTTCCCCTCCCGCACAGCGGCCCTCTCCCTACCCTCTCCCTCTCGGCTTCGCC
>JBOHKZ010000064.1:0-8230 GCA_050729355.1 Phenylobacterium sp.
CACGTGCAGCGTCTGGCCGGTCATATAGGAAGCCTCGTCGCTGGCCAGATAGACGCAAGCTGCGGCAACGTCGTTGCCGGCCCCGAGACGACCGGTGGGAATCGTCGAGAGGATCTGAGTCTTCTGGGCCTCGTTCAGGGCGTCGGTCATCGGGCTCTCGATGAAGCCGGGGGCCACGCAATTCACCGTGATCCCGCGCGTCGCGACCTCCTGCGCCAGAGCCTTGGAAAAGCCGATCATTCCCGCCTTGGAGGCGGCGTAGTTGGCCTGGCCGGGATTGCCCATGACGCCCACCACGGAGGTGATTCCTATGATCCGGCCGAACCGCCGCTTCATCATGCCGCGCATCGCTGCGCGGCTGAGGCGGAAATAGCTCTCCAGGTTGACCTTCAGCACGGTCTCCCAGTCCTCGTCCTTCATCCGCATCAGCAGGCCGTCCTTGGTGATGCCGGCGTTGGCCACCAGGATGTCGATCGGCGCGCCTGCCGCGCCTTCCGCCGCCTCGATCAGCCCGTCGACGGCGTCTGATTCGGACAGATTCGCCGGAACCGCCGCGGTGCGCGCGCCAAGCTCGGCGGCGCGCTCCTGCAGCACGGCCTCGCGCGTGCCGGACAGCACCACGAACGCGCCCTGGGCGTGCAACGCCCGGGCGATCTCCGCGCCGATGCCGCCGGTGGCGCCGGTGACGAGCGCGGTCTTGCCGGTCAGGTCGAACATCTTGGGCTCTCCTAGAGGCTTTTGGCGAAGGCTTCGAGATCGGCCGGCGCGTTCAGCGGCGTGGCCTCGGCGTCGGGCGCGATACGCTTGGCCATGCCGGACAACACCTTGCCGGCCCCCGCCTCGGCGAAGCGGGTCACCCCGCCCTCGCCCGCCAGCCACAGCATGCTCTCGCGCCAGCGGACCCGCCCGGTCACCTGCTCGACCAGCATCCGCCGGATGGCTTCAGGATCGTTGGTCGGACGCGCGGTCACATTGGCCACCAGCGGCGCTCGGGGCGAGAGGATGGTCGCCGTCGCCAGCGCCTTGGCCATCTCGTCGGCGGCCGGCTGCATCAGCGGGCAGTGGAAGGGCGCCGAGACGTTCAGCGGAATGGCGCGGGCGCCCAGCTCCTTGGCCTTCTCGATCGCGGCGTCGATCGCAGCCTTCGCGCCGGAGATCACCACATTTCCCGCATTGTTGTCGTTGGCGACCACGCAGACGCCGAAGGCCGAGCCTGCAGCGGCGGCCTCTTCGGCGAGCGCCACGTCGCTCTTCGGCCCGATCAGCGACGCCATGGCGCCCTCGCCCACCGGCACGGCGCGCTGCATGGCCTGGCCGCGCAGCTTCAGGAGACGCGCGGTGTCGGCGACACTGATCGCGCCCGCCGCCGCCAGCGCCGAGTATTCGCCGAGGCTGTGGCCGGCCACGAACGCCGCCTTCTCCACGCCGACGCCGAACTCTTTCTCCAGGGTGCGCATCACCGCCAGACTGACCGCCATCAGCGCCGGCTGGGCATTCTCGGTGAGGGTCAGGTCCTCTGGATCGCCCTCCTTCATCAGCTTGAAGAGGTGCTGGCCCAGCGCGTCGTCGATCTCCTGGAAGACCTCGCGGGCCGAGGAGAACGCTTCGGCCAGGTCCGCGCCCATGCCCACGGCCTGGCTGCCCTGTCCGGGAAAGAGGAAGGCGAGGCTCATTTGCGAAGGCTCCGGCTCTATGGATTCCGAGGCCGGAGGGTTACGGAATATGCAAAGCCGCGGCAAGGCGGCGGTTCTGGGAGCAGGCGGCCATGCGCGCAGTGATCCGACGCAACAAGCAACTGGTTTGCGATGAAATCGCCGAGCTGGAGCCCGCGGCGGGCCAGGTGCTGGTCAAGACGCTGGCTTGCGGCATCTGCGGCTCGGACCTGCATGCCCTGCATCACATGGAGCACATGATCGAGCTCGGCCGGCGCGGCGGCGGGATGGACAACGGCTTCGATCCGGCCGCGGACACCGTCTTCGGCCACGAGTTCTGCGCCGAAATCCTCGATCACGGACCCGGATCGGCCAAGACGCTGAGGGCCGGAACCCGCGTGGTCAGCGTCCCAGCCACCCTCACGGCCACCGGCGCCGAGCTGCTCGGCTTCTCGAATCGGCTGCCCGGCGGCTTCGCGGAGCGGATGCTGCTCAGCGAGGCCCTGGTGCTGGAGGTGCCCAACGGCCTTGCAACCGAACACGCCGCCATGACGGAGCCCTTCGCCGTGGGCGCGCACGCGGTGGCCAAGGCCCGCATGGACAAGGACTCCGTCGCCCTGGTGGTGGGCTGCGGTCCGGTGGGCCTGGCGGTGATCGCGGCGCTGAAGGCGCAGGGCCACGGTCCGGTCATCGCCGCCGACTTCTCGCCTCGCCGGCGTGCTGCCGCCGAACGGCTGGGCGCGGACATCGTCCTCGATCCGGCGACGGAGTCGCCCCACGACCGCTGGGAGGCGCTTGGCGTGCCGAAGGCGCGAGCCGCCCAGCAGATGATGCGGATGATGGGTCAGACGTTCGGTCGCCCCGTGGTGTTCGAATGCGTCGGGGCGCCGGGCGTCCTGCAGGGCCTGATCGAGGCGGCGCCGGCCGGCGCCCAGATCGTGGTGGCCGGCGTCTGCATGGAGACCGACCGCATCGAGCCCTCCATTGCCATAACCAAGGAGATCGAGCTGACCTTCGTCTTCGGCTATTCGCCGGAGGAGTTCGCCGCCACCCTTCACCAGCTGGCCGAGGGTGTGATCGACGTTTCCAGCCTGGTGACCGGCCGCGTCGGCCTCGATGGCGTCGCCCAGGCGTTCAGGGATCTCGGCGACCCGGAAGCGCACGTGAAGGTGCTGGTGGAACCCGGCCGCTGACTGGCCGCGACAAGCTGCCGCAACCGGTGTAGAAAACCGCCGCATTTCCTCGGGGAGAATTACATGAAGCGCCTTATCGCGACCGCCGCCGGCGTCGCCGTCCTGACCGCCGCCGCTCTCGCCTCGCCGGCTTTCGCCGACCTGAAGCCCGGGACCAAGGCGCCCGACTTCACCGCCCAGGCCTACCTCGCGGGCGAACCCTTCACCTTCAAGCTCTCCGACGCCCTCAAGAAGGGACCGGTCGTGGTCTACTTCTTCCCCTCGGCGCACACCAAGGGCTGCAACCTCGAAGCCCACCTGTTCTCGGAAGCCATACCTGACTTCAAGGCCCAGAACGCCACGGTGATCGGCGTCACCGCCGGCAAGATCAACGAACTGGCGGACTTCTCGAAGGAGACCGAGCACTGTGGCGGCAAGTTCGCCGTCGCCGCCGATCCGGGCGCGAAGATCGCCAACCAGTACGACGCGCCGCTGAAGATGGCCGGCATGAAGACCCCGATGGAGCTGTCGGCCCGCACCTCCTACGTGATCGACAAGAAGGGCAATGTCGTCTTCGCCTACGACAACCTCGACGCCTCCGACCACGTCAACCAGACGCTGACGGCCGTGAAGGCGCTGAACGGCAAGAAGTAGGTCTCTCAGTACGCCGCGCCGCCTTCGAGGCCGGCGGCGCGGTGCGCTCGGACAGCCGTTATCGGCGCTACCAGATCACGACGCCCTGGCTGGTGGGCAGCTCCAGCACATATCTGCCGCGGTCGTTGAACCACTTCGTCTCGGCCAGGTGCTGCGCCCGGTAGGGCGTCTGTCCAAAGTCATCGAGCACGATCATCGCGCCGGGGACGAAGCGCTCCGCCAGCGCCTCGAGCGCGCCGATTTCCGCGGCGACGTTGTTCATGTCGATGTGAGCGAACGCGACGCGCTCCGGCAGCCCCTGCGAGAAGCTCTCGGGCACCGAGCCCCTGATGATCGTCACGTTCGGGAAGTCTTTGAAGCGCGCCTTCACCTGGTCGTAGAGCTCGGCGCTGTGCTCCGGCATCGGGTTGTGATTCATCGAGGCGTCGTGCTCGAAGAGGTCGTACAGAAAATAGCGGCGGGCCGAGAGGTCGATCGTGTCCAGCAGGATGCGGACCGTGGTCCCCTTGTAGCAACCGCACTCGACGAAATCGCCCTCCAGGCGGGCCGCTTGCCGCGCCGCCCAGGCGGTCGTCACGTATCGCCAGATCGCGCCCCGTTCGGCCACGGTGTTGGTGTGCGCCTGCCAGGCGTCGATGAACGGCTTGTCGTGGATGAAGCCGAGGTTGCGGCCGAACGCTATGAGGTTGTCGCCTGCGAACCAGCCGGTCTTCACGTTCGACGCCGCTACGAGGCCGTCGAGGCTGCGGTTGAAGGCCTCGTGGTCCCTGACACCCCAGAAGAATTGACTGCGGTAGGACGGGGCAGTGAGCATGACGCACCTTGTCGGGTCGCTTCGGGATCGAAGGTGTTTGGCGGGAACTCAGCGCCGTGTCTTCTCCAAAAGAATGGCGTTGCGTGGGCCTGGGCGGGTTTGAGTGACAGACCGTCGATAGCTTGCGTCTCGGGCGCTTTTCCCGTACATGCGCGCCTCTTCACGGAAGGCGGTCTCACGCGGAACGCGAATGGGTCGGGAAACTCCCGGCCGCCGCGCCTGAGATCCATCGTTTCCAGCGGTCCTTCCGCCGCTGGACGCGCCGCCTCCCAAACGGAAGAAGGAAACTATGGCGCTATACGAGCACGTTGTGATCTCGCGGCAGGATATCTCGCCGCAACAAGCCGAAGCCCTCAACGACACCATGAAAGCTCTGATCGAAGCCGGCGGCGGGACCGTGGGCAAGATCGAGTATTGGGGTCTTCGCAACCTGACCTACCGGATCAAGAAGAACCGCAAGGGTCACTACTCCCTGCTGGCCATCGACGCCCCCGCCGACGCGGTGAAGGAGATGGAACGTCAGCTGAGCATCAATGAAGACGTCCTGCGGTACCTGACCGTGCGCGTCGAAGAACTGGATCTGGAGCTTTCGCCGATCCTCGCCCGCCGCGACCGCGATCGCGAGCGCGAGCCGCGCCGCGATGACTTCGGCTCCAAGGAAGGTGGCTTCTAATGAGCGACGAAACCGCAATCGCGCCGGCTGCCGGCGCTGCCGCCGGCGGCGCCCGCCGCCCGTTCTTCCGCCGCCGCAAGGTGTGCCCGTTCTCCGGCGCCAACGCTCCGAAGATCGACTACAAGGACGTCAAGCTCCTGCAGCGCTACGTTTCCGAGCGCGGCAAGATCGTGCCCTCGCGCATCACGGCGGTCTCCGCCAAGAAGCAGCGTGAACTGGCCAAGGCCATCAAGCGCGCGCGCTTCCTGGCCCTGCTGCCCTACGTCGTGAAGTAAGGGAGCCAGGCACATGAAAGTTATTCTGCTCGAACGTGTGGAAGGCTGGGGCGCCCTCGGCGACGTGGTCAACGTCAAGGACGGCTACGCCCGTAACTTCCTCCTGCCGCGCGCCAAGGCGCTGCGCGCCAACAACGCCAACCTGAAGGTCTTCGAAGGCCAGCGGGCTGAGATCGAAGCGCGCAACGCCAAGGCCAAGGATGCCGCCGGCGCCGCCGGCGAAAAGCTGGACGGCACCGCCTACATCCTGATCCGTCAGGCTGGCGAAAGCGGCCAGCTCTACGGTTCGGTGGCCGGCCGCGACGTGGCCGACGCTGTCAACGCCGAAGGCGTCAGCCGCGTCGAACGCTCCATGGTCGCCCTCGACAAGCCGATCAAGACGCTCGGCATGCACGAGGTGAAGGTCCGTCTGCACCCGGAAGTGACCGTCACCGTCACGCTCAACATCGCCCGCAGCCAGGACGAAGCTGAACGTCAGGCGCGCGGCGAGAACGTGATCAACTCGCAGTTCGAAGAAGACCGGATCGCCGACGAAGAGGCGCAAGCCGACCTTCTCGAGGGCGGCGCGGGCTCCATCGAAGGCAACTACGTCCAGGACTAATTCGCCACACACGCGAAACAGAAAGCCGCGCGGGACCCATTCCGGGCGGCTTTTTTGTGCACTGTTGCTGAAATATCATTTTACGACGTATCCGGACTGCCTAGCTTCCCCGTCAACGTTTGCGTTGGGATTCACCCAACAAAATCCGGGGGTTCTTCATGAACTATCGCCACGTCCTGTTCGCGGCCGTTTCGGCTGCGACCCTTTTCTCCTGCGCGGCCGCCGTCGCCGCCGAAGCCGCTGCCGTCGACGTCGAAGAGCTGGTGGTCACCGGCACCCGCACTGAAGGCCGCTCGCGCCTCGACACCCTCGCCCCCGTCGACGTGATCACCGCCGAGGCGCTCACCAAACAGGGCAATTCCACGGAACTTGCCCAGGCGCTCGCCAACCTCACGCCGGCGCTGGACTTCCCGCGGCCGGCCATCACCGACGGCACTGACCACGTCCGCCCTGCAACCCTTCGCGGCCTGGCGCCTGACCAGACCCTGGTGCTGGTGAACGGCATGCGCGGCCACGTCTCGGCCCTGGTCAACGTCAACGGCTCGATCGGCCGCGGCTCGACGGCCTTCGACCTCAACACCATCCCGACGATCTCCATCGAGCAGGTGGAAGTGCTGCGCGACGGCGCCTCGGCCCAGTACGGCGCCGACGCCATCGCCGGCGTCATCAACGTGCGCCTGCGCGAGGCCCGCGAGGGCGGCGGCGCGACGGCCATGTACGGCATCTACAACAGCCGCGTGGAGACCTCGCGCGGCCAGCGGGATGCGGATGACGGCCTCACCGAGACCGTCGCCGCCTGGCAGGGCCTGCCGATCGGCGACAAGGGCTTCGTGACGCTTTCGGGCGAATGGATCCTGCGCCACCCCACCAACCGCTCCGACTACACCAACCTCGCCGCCCTGCCCGCCTACGGCCGTCAGCTCGTGCTCGGCCGCTACGGGGATCCGAAGGTCGACAGCTATTCGCTCTACGCCAACGCCGGCGTACCGCTGGGCGACACCTGGGAGGCCTATGGCTACGCCGGCTACCAGCACCGCGACACCAACGCCGCGGCCACGGCGCGGGCCTACAACAACGCCAACAACGTGCCGTCGGTCTATCCGGGCGGCTTCCTGCCGGCCATCGAGACCAAGATCATCGACTACAGCGTCCAGGGCGGCGTGAAGGGCGACCTGGCCGGCTGGAACGTCAACCTCAGCGCCAACTACGGCAAGAACGACCTCGACTATCGGACGGTCAATTCGATCAACGCCTCGTTCGGCGCGGCCTCGAAGCGGGAGTTCGACGCGGGCTCCCTCTCCTATGATCAGACGATCGTCGATCTGGGCCTCACCCGGCCGTTCGAGGTCGGTCTGGTTGCGCCGCTCAACGTCGCCCTGGGCCTGGAATATCGCCATGAGGGCTTCGAGATCGGCGCGGGCGAGCCCGCCTCCTATTCGCTGGGCCCCGACACCACCAAAGCCGGCGTCAGCCAGGGCTTCCCGGGCTTCCGCCCCTCCAACGAGGTGGACGTCAGCCGGCACAACTGGAGCGCCTACATCGACCTGGAAGGCAAGCTGACCGACCAGCTCGAATTCGACGTCGCCGGACGCTACGAGGACTATTCGGACTTCGGGTCCAAGGCGACCGGCAAGCTCTCCGCCCGCTACGATGTCTCCGACGCCTTCGCCCTGCGCGGCTCGATCTCCTCGGGCTTCAAGGCGCCGGCGCTGCAGCAGCAGTTCTTCACCTACACGTCGACCAACAACACCCTGGTTGTCGACTCGGCGGGCAATCAAAGCTTCCAGCTTATCGAGGTCGGCACCTTCCCGGTGTCGAGCGCAGTGGCCAAGGCGCTTGGCGCAACCCCGCTCGAGCCCGAAACATCGATGAACTACTCGGTGGGCCTGGTCTGGCGCTCGGGTCCGTTCGAGCTGACCGTCGACGCCTATCAGATCGATATCGAGAACCGCATCGTGCTCTCGGAGAACCTTCCGAACACCAACACGCCGAAGACGACGTCTGACGCGATCACGGCTCTGCTCAAGCCGTTCAACATCAGCGCCGCGCGGTTCTTCATCAACGGCGTCGACACCACCACCAAGGGCCTCGACGTCGTTGGCCGCTACCGTCTGGCGACCGACGGGATCGGCCAGTTCGACTTCACACTGGCCGCCAACTTCAACGACACCAACGTCACCAAGACGCCGGATCTGCCGAAGATCACCACCCTGCCGCAGCCGGCCTTCCTCTTCGACCGCGGCAACGTGCTCACCTATGAAAAGGGCACTCCGAACAGCAAGTTGATCGGCAGCGTCGACTGGGAAATCGGCAACGCCGGCGTGACCTGGCGCGCCACCCACTACGCCAGCGTGACCATCCCCAACAACAACCCGACCTTCGACTACAC
>JBOHKZ010000065.1:0-5225 GCA_050729355.1 Phenylobacterium sp.
TGGCCCGCCTCCTACCACCTCGGCTCCTACCTCCCCCGCGCAGCGGCGGGAGGGGGACCGCGCCCCGAAGAGGGCGTGGTGGAGGGGGCAGGCCACCGCACTTCATGCGACACCGCACCGTGATCGCCAGCCGCGCCCGCGCCATGCGTAAGGCCATGAGCGAGCCCGAGGTCATGCTCTGGAGCCGCTTGCGCGGACGCAACGCCGATCGCCCGACGTTCCGCCGACAACACCCGGTCGGTTCGATCATCCTGGACTTCTACTGCCCCTCCGCCCGCCTGGCGGTGGAGGTCGATGGAGCAACCCACTGGGAGGACGAGGCGCAGGCAGCCGACGAAGCCCGCGACCGATGGCTGCATGGCCAGGGCATCGAGGTGATGCGCGTCCCGGCGTCTTGGATCTACCGCGAGCTCGGCGACGTCGTGGACGCCATTTTGCGGCGCGCTGAGGAGCGGCGAGCCCTCGCACCGCAGGTGGGGCCTGCCCCCTCCACCACGCCCTCTGCGGGGCGCGGTCCCCCTCCCGCCGCTGCGCGGGGGAGGTAGGAGCCGAGGTGGTAGGAGGCGGGCCAGGAGCGTGCTAGGTGCGGCGCCTTGCATTCTTAGAACTCGAAAGACCCCATGGCCCTGAAAGTCGCCATTGTCGGCCTGCCCAACGTTGGCAAGTCGACGCTGTTCAACGCGCTCACCCAGACGGCCGCCGCGCAGGCCGCCAACTATCCGTTCTGCACCATCGAGCCCAACACCGGCGACGTGGCGGTGCCGGAGCCGCGCCTCGACGCGCTGGCCGCCATTATCCCGTCCAAGGAGATCATCCCTTCGCGGATCAACTTCGTGGACATCGCCGGCCTGGTGCGCGGCGCCTCCAAGGGCGAGGGCCTGGGCAACCAGTTCCTGGCCAACATCCGCGACTGCGACGCCGTGGCCTTCGTGGCCCGCTGCTTCATCGACGACGACATTACCCACGTCGA
The DNA here is from genome assembly GCA_050729355.1 of Phenylobacterium sp. Taxonomy (GTDB): domain Bacteria; phylum Pseudomonadota; class Alphaproteobacteria; order Caulobacterales; family Caulobacteraceae; genus Phenylobacterium. The sequence continues at coordinate 971 of JBOHKZ010000065.1, forward strand.
GGGCAAGGTCGATCCGCTCTCCGACCTCGAGACCATCGAGACCGAGCTGATGCTGGCCGACCTCGAGAGCCTGGAAAAGCGGGTCGTCAACCTCGAGAAGCGCGCCAAGACCGGCGACAAGGAGAGCATCCAGACGCTCAGCCTCGTGAAGCTGGCCCTCGTCGAGCTGAATGCCGGCCGCCCGGCGCGCAAGGCCAAGATCGCCCCCGAGGATGACAAGGCCTGGCGGATGCTGCAGCTCCTGACGTCCAAACCCGCCCTCTACGTGTCGAACGTCGACGAGGCGTCTGCCGCCGACGGCAACGACATGTCGAGGCTGGTCGCCGAGCGCGCCGCCCGTGACGGCGCCGACCACGTCGCGATCTCCGCCCAGATCGAGAGCGAGATCGCCATGCTCGATCCCGCCGAGCGGGCCGAGTTCCTGGAAACCCTCGGCCTCACCGAACCCGGCCTCAACAAGCTGATCCGCGAGGCCTACCACCTGCTCGGCCTGCAGACCTATTTCACGGTCGGTCCCAAGGAAGCCCGCGCCTGGACGATCCACAAGGGCGACACCGCCCCGCAGGCGGCCGGCGTGATCCACACCGACTTTGAGAAAGGCTTCATCCGCGCCGAGACCATCGCCTACGACGACTACGTCCGTCTGAAGGGCGAGGCCGGCGCGCGCGACGCTGGAAAGTTGCGCCAGGAAGGCAAGGAGTATGTCGTCAAGGACGGCGACGTGATGAACTTCCGCTTCAACGTCTAGAGCACTGCTGGGGAGCACGACGATGGCCGAGACGATCAAGCTGGCGGGCGCCGACGCCTTCGAGTTCGCCGCCTACCACGAGCCGGCCTTCACGCCGCGCAAGGGCGGGGTGATCGTCATCCAGGAGATCTTCGGCATCGACCAGCACGTCCGCGCCGACGTCGCGCGCTGGGCCAAGATGGGCTACGAGGCCATCGCGCCCTCGCTCTACGATCGCCGCGAGCCCGGCTTCACCGCCGGCCACGACCCCGAGGGCCTGCAGGCCGGCGTGGCCCACGCCCGCGCCACCCCGCTGGAACAGGCGCTGGGCGACATCGCCGCCTGCCGCGACTTCCTGAAGACCCGCGGGGATAAGGTCTGCGTCGTCGGCTACTGCTACGGCGGCTCGCTGGCCTGGCTCTCGGCCGGCAAGCTCGAAGGCATCGCCGCCTCGTCCAGCTATTACGGCAGTCTGGTCAAGGCCAACGCCGAGCTCGAACCGCTCTGCCCGGTGATCATCCACCTGGGCCGCACCGACCCCGGCATTCCCGCCGACGAGGTCGCCGAGGCCGTCGCGGCGCACCATCCCGACGTGCCCGTCTACATCTATGAAGGCGCCGGCCACGGGTTCAACAACCAGAGCCCCGAGCGCTACAACGCCGAGGCCGCCGACCTCGCCCGCCACCGCACCCTAGAGCTCTTCGACAAGGCCTGAGCGATGGGCGAGACCGTCCAGCTCAAGAGCGCCACGGACGGCTTTGAATTCGCCGCCTACCACGCCGGCGTCAGCGACGCCCGGCGCGGTGGCCTGATCATCTGCCACGCCATCTGGGGGGTGACGCCGCATCTGCGCGAGCTCTCCGACAGCTATGCGGAGCTCGGCTACGAGACCCTGGTCCCAAGCCTCTTCGACCGATTCCAGCAGGGCTTCGCCGAGCGGGATGCCGACCCGGCGCTGATGGACCAGCAGATGTCCTTCGGCGAACGGACCCACTGGGGCGCCGATGTGCTGGACGCGGTGCAGGCGGCCATCGACGCGCTCGCCCCGCCGGTGTTCGCGCTCGGCTTCTGCTTCGGCGGCACGACGGCCTGGCTGGCGGCCTCGCGGCTCCACGGGCTCTCGGCCGTGGTCAGCTACTACGGCGGCCAGATCGTCGACTACCTGGCCGAGGCGCCCAAGGTCCCGACCATCCTGCACCTGGGCAAGCAGGACGAACTGATCCCGCCCAAGGACGTCGAGGCGATCCGCGAGGCCTATCCGGAGCTTCCGGTGTTCATGTACGACGCCGGCCACGCCTTCGTGGCGCCCAACGGCCATCACGCCGACAGCGCCCGCCTCTCGTCCCTGCGCACCCTCGCCCACTTCGCCCGCAACGGCGCCGGCAAGAGCGAGGTCTAGGTAGATGCTCCCCTTAGGGGGAGCTGTCAGCGAAGCTGACTGAGGGGGTTGAAGCCCACGGTCGGCGGATGGAACCCCCTCCACCGCTTCGCGGTCCCCTCCCCCTGCGGGGAGGATTACTTCTCCTCGATGCGCTTGCGCACGTCGGGGAGTTGCTCCAGCGCCCGCACCAGCACCGCCTGGGCCGCCAGGATGCCGATGCCGGCGGCGTAGGCTGAAAAGACGTTGGCCCCCACCTGCCCGGTCGCCGCGGCCCTGGCCACCTGCCAGTAGATGAAGAGCCCGGCGCCCAGCAGCAGCATGACGCCCATGACGATCGAGGCCGCCGTCTGGCCGAAGCCCGCCTGGAAGCTCATCCAGACATAGCGCGCCAGCCAGCGCTTCAGCGCCGGCGTCAGCATCGGGATCAGGAACGACCCCACCAGCCACAGCGCCGGCCAGACCAGCGTCCAGCGCAGGGTCGCCGCCGGTCCGCCCGGCAGCACGCCCACCGCATGCACCGTGGCGGCGGCGTAGATCAGGCTGGCGGCGGCCACCGTCAGGTCCTGCATCCGCTTGAAATTTCGCCACGCGCGGGTGAACACCATCGCCCAACCCTAGGCGAGGGATTTGGCGTGCGTAAGGCGCCGTCGCCGTGTTGAGCGCCCTTGGCTATGCTCAGACAGTGTTCGCGCCGTGAGTCGCCCCATCCTCATCCTCAGCGCCCTCGTGGCGCTCACGGCCGCGCCTGCGCGGGCCGGTGAAGCCGCCTGCTGGTTCGAGAACGGCGTCGTCGTGGTGACGGCCCAGGTCATGGGCGTCACCGGCGACTTCATCCTCGACACCGCCACGCCGCACACCCAGCTCGCCGAGACCCAGGCCCAGGCGGCGGGCTTCGAGGAGACCGCCCTGACCGGGGACGTGCGCCTGGCGGGCCTGCGGATCGCCAGGAGACCCGTCGAGGTGGCCGACCTCGACCTGCGCACCGGCGCGCTGCCCACGCCCGTCGCGGGCGTGATCGGCGCCGATGTCCTTAGGCCCTACGTGTTGGACGTCAGCTTCGCGCCCTGCCGCGTGGCGCTGAACCCGGCCGGCCGCGCGCCGCGGTTCCAGGCCGCCCAGTCGCTGCGGATGGCCTGGGTCGCCGGACGGCCGGTCGTGGCGGCCACGGCGTCCGACGGCTCCAGGTCGCTGAGCGCAAACTTCACACCCGGGATCGGCGCCGACCGCACAGTGCGGCTGAGCGACGTCGCCGCCAGCGCGCCGGGCGCGAAGAAGCTCCTGGAGGTCTATCCCTACGGCGTGCTCAAGCCGGCGCTCGCCAGCCTCGCCTTCGCCGGAGACGTGTCGCTGGATCTGCCGTCAGGCCTGATGCACGCGGAAGACCCGAACCTCGCCGGCCAGATCGGCGCGCCGTTCCTCTCCCGCTACCGCCTGCGCTTCGATTTCCCCGCGGGGCGCCTCGAACTCGCGCCCGCGGCCCTCTCCCTACCCTCTCCCTCTCGCTGCGCGGGGGAGAGGAGTGTTGAGGGTCCGCCGTGCGCCTCCTCTCCCCCGGCGAAGCCGAGAGGGAGAGGGTAGGGAGAGGGCGCCGGAGGCGTGCGCGGCTACTCCCCGAAGGGCGGCGGCAATTGGCCCGAGCGGAACAGGATCTTGGGGTTCTCGTCGTAGTCGCCGAGTTCGGTGTCGGCGGAGACCTCGAACGCCACCACGCCGACCCTGAGCGGGCCCAGGCGCTCGGCTTTACGCCGCGCCTCCTCGGCGCTCTTGCAGCCGACCTGCTGCTCGGCCTTCAGCGCCTTGCCGCGGCCGGCGACGTAGGCCTGGACGATGTAGACGGTCTCTCTGGGCATTCGCCTTCACGCGCCGTGTCGGTGCGTCGCGTCAAGCCCTCGCGCCCCGGCCGGGCCTGGCTATTTCGCCGGCGCGCCGGTGAACTTGCCCTGGACGACTTTCAGCTGGATGGGCGTGCCGGACATGTCCTTCGAGGTCCAGCTCACGCCGACGTAGGTGTTCTCGGGAAAGGCCGTGCAATAGGCCATCGGCAGGGTCGGCGGCTTGGACTGTTTCATGCAGACCTTGCCGTCCTTGACGTTCCACCGGCCAGCGAGCGGCGTGCCGCGGCGACTTTGGCCGTCCCAGCTCCCATC
>JBOHKZ010000066.1:0-4060 GCA_050729355.1 Phenylobacterium sp.
GGCGAAGCCGAGAGGGAGAGGGTAGGGAGAGGGCCGCGAAGCGGTTAGCCGTCGGTCTTCAAAAACGCCTGCACGCCTTCGATGGCTTCGACGAGGCTCACGCGCTGCAGTTCGACGCCCTCCGGCAAGCCGGAGAACAGCCGCGTCGGCGCGGCGGCGTCGAGCATGACGAAGCAGCCTTTGTCGTCGGCTCGGCGGATCAGGCGGCCGAAGGCTTGCGCGATGCGGCCGCGGGCGACGGCGTCGTCGTAGCCCTTGCCGCCGAAACGGACGCGCCTGGCCTTGTGCAGGATGTCGGGGCGCGGCCACGGCACGCGGTCGAAGACCAGCAAGCGCAGCGAACGGCCCGGCACGTCGACGCCGTCGCGCACGGCATCGGTGCCCAGCAAGCAGGCGTCCTCCTCGGCGCGGAAGATGTCGACCAGCGCGCCGACCTCCAGGCCGTCGGCGTGCTGGGCGTAGAGGGCGATGCCCTTGTCGGCCAAGGGCGCTGCGATCTTCTCGTGCACGGCGCGCAGGCGCCGGATGGCGGTGAAGAGGCCAAGGCCGCCGCCGCCCGAGGCCAGGAAGAGCTCGCGCATGGCGGCGGCGATCTGGCGGGGATCGTCGCGGCCGACATCGGTGACGACGAAGGCCTTGGCGTTCTTGCCATAGTCGAAGGGCGAGGCGAGCTTCAGGGTCTTCGGCCGCTCGGGCAGGCGCGCGGCCCCGGTCCGCATCTCGGCCAGCGCGAAGGGGTCGGCGAGCGTGGAGTCGGCGAGCGTCGCCGAGGTCACCAGCACCCCGTGGGCCGGGGCGATGACGGCGTTGGTCAGCGGCTCGGTCGGGTCGACCCAGTTGCGGCGGCAGGCGGCGTCGACCACCCGGCCATAGAGGAAGGTGGCGTCGAACCAGTCGACGAAGTCCGGGTCGTCCTCGGCCTCTTCCTCGATCGCGCGGAGCATCGAGCGCCAGGCCGGAAGGGTCATGCGGGCGCGGCGGTCGAGGCCCCGCAGAGCCCCTTCGATCCTGGCCCGGTCGGAGGTGACGAGTTGGGCCGCCTCGTCGTCCAGCACCTGTTCGAGCTGGCGGGCGAGCGCCACCAGGGGCGCCTCCACCTTGCCCAGCGCCTCGGCGGCGGCGCGCGCGGTCTCGCGCACCAGGTCGAGCGCCGGGCGGGCGGAGCACTCCATGCCGACCTCGGAGGGCGCGGCGCGGGCGCGAAGCTGCTCCATCACCGCCACTAGGAAGTGCTCGATGGGGCCCAGCGGATTGACCTCGCCGTTCGGCGGGGCGATGCGGCCGGACCACCCCTCGCCCGGCAGGGCGGCGGCGGCGTGGGTGGCGTCGATCAGCGCGGACTTGGCCTCGTCGTGGTCGCCCAGCACCTCCATGAGGCGGGCTTCCAGGCCCCGGCCCCGGCGCCCGCGCCCCTCCGGCCCACGGATCCAGCGGCGCAGCTCGGCGGACTCCGCGCCCGAGAGCGCGGCGGCGAAGGCGCTGTCGGCCGCGTCGAACAGGTGGTGGCCCTCGTCGAAGACGATGCGCTTGAGCTGGGTGGTCTCGCCGTCGGCCTTGGACCCGCGCGCCGCCCGCGCGCCGTCGAAGGCGGCCTGGGTCAGCACCAGCGCGTGGTTGGCGATGACGATGTCGGCGCGGCGCGAGCCGCGGATCGCCTTTTCCACGAAGCAGGTCCGATAGTGCTGGCAGCCGGCATGAATGCATTCGCCGCGCCGGTCGACGAGGTTGGCGGGACTGGCCTGGTTCGCCGGCGAGACCGCGAAGAGGGTCGGCAGCCAGGCGGGGAAGTCGCCGCCTGTCATGTCGCCGTCGCGGGTCGCCCGCGCCCACCGCGCCGCCAGCCCCATACCCACCAGGTCCGCGCCGCCGAGCTGGGCGGTGTTGGTCTGATCCTGGAAGTTCAGCAGGCACAGGTAGTTCTCGCGGCCCTTGCGGACCACGGCCTTCTTCGCCCGCACCTTGGGGTCGGGATAGATCGAGTGGCTCTCGCGCTCGATCTGGCGCTGCAGGGCGCGGGTGTAGGTCGAGACCCAGACCGCCGGCCCGTTGGCCTCGGCCCAGAGCGAGGCGGGCGCCAGGTAGGCCAGCGTCTTGCCGACCCCGGTGCCGGCCTCGGCCAGCATCATGCGGGGCTCGCCTTCCCGCTCGCGCGGCTGGAAGGCGTAGGCGGCCTCGGAGGCGTATTCCGCCTGGGTGGGGCGCGCCTCGTCGAGGCCGGAGCGGGCCAGGAGTTCGGCGAGACGCGTCTGGGCGGCCGCCGGCTCGATCGGCTTGGACCCCGCCTCGCCGGGCGGCGCCTCGGCCTCCCACTCCGTCATCCGCGCCCAGGCGTCGAGGCCGGAGGTGCGGACCATGTTGCCCACCGGCTGCGAGCGCAGCGCCCCGATCACCGCCGAACCCCACGGCCAACCGCCCCGCGCCAGCGTCTCGGCAATGGCCAGCGCCTCCTCGCGGGAGGGCTCGGGCGTAGCGGCGAGTTCGGCCAGTAGCAGCGCGCAGACTTCCCGCAGCGCCTCGGCCTGAGCGAGCGCGCCCTTGGGTTCGGGCAGCCCCAGGGCCTGGGCAAGACCGGCGGCGGAGGGCGCGCAGAACCGCGCCGGCCGCGTGAAGGCGAAGAGCTCCAGCGCGTCGAAGATGCGCGGGGAGCGTGGGGGCACTTGCACACCGAGCCGCCGCGCGGTCATCGCGGCGTGGGCGAGGAGGACAGGCCACTGCTCGAAGAGATCCCGCGCGTCGGGGGCGCGGAGCGCCTGTGGGCCGGTGGCGTCCGCCACGGCCGCGCGGGGTCCGGGCAGGACCACGAGCGCGGGGGCGAGATCGACGGTGGCGGGGTGGTGAGTCACCCGGGCTGGGTTAGCTCAGAATCGGGCGGAACGGAATGGGAACTCTGCGAAGCAGCGGTTTCAGGCGGCGGAGCATCTTGGTCCGTGCTGCGGGCCAGTCCTCAATCTTCAGTTGAACTCTAGCTCCCATCCGCCGCAATGTTTCGACCATCAGGCGCGCGGGGATTCGGAGGCCATTGGCCGCCAAGCAAGAAAAATGAGTAAACCGACGGGCAAACCGCGGCGGACGGTCGCGCTGAGTGCCGAGGCTGTGCGCGCCCGTGCCGAAATTGCGCGGCGCGGCAGCCTTCTCAATGGCTTGTCGGTCTATAAGTCCATGGCGTCCGTCGAAGAACTGACCCGCACTCTTCCTGAACTGCTTAGGTTGCCCATTTATCGACCTTGGCTTTGGTCGAGTCCCTTTCCGCAGTCACATTCAAATACAGGCCGCCGAGGCCTTCCCACACACGCAGATTTTCCGCGCGAACTCGTTTGGGCTGTGCAGGCATTGCGTGTTCACAAAGTAGCTTTACGCAACTTTCTCAGCAAGAAGCGCGAATTTGATACCGCACTCCTGTTGGGGAACACACCTTTAGCTGAGCGCACACTCGCGCTTGTTGAAGCCGAGGTGGGCGTTTCAATCTGGCAGACCGAAGCGAAGGTAAACTTGCTTGAGGTGACCGCTGGGTTCGAAGCACAAAAGGCATACACCTCCACGATCACTGACGACGAAACCGCCGCCGGTTTGACGCGGTTCGTGGCGTTTTGGCTTAGCTTTCGAGCGGAGAAGAACGCATCAGCCGCGGAGTTCATGCGGCTGTTCAACAGGTCCGTTGAACTCAGCGGGGCAACGTTTCATTTGATCCACGTGGCTTTGGGACTGTGTCCTGAGGTCGACATCAAGACGGCTGCGGTGATGATTAGCGTCACCGACACCCTGTGTGTGGTTGACCGATATCTCTGGGTCATCGCCACCTTACAGGCCCTGCTGGCCTCAGGGGTCGCGGATAACTCCCTACTGAGTTCCATTCGCTCCATAATCGGCACGCTAGCCGGCGAGATCGATGACCCGCATCTATGGCGCCTCTTGGTCGTCTGCGGGGGTCAGGTCCCAATGCAGCGAAACGATCTGCTGCCCGCTCTCGACCAATACACCAGCGGGCGAGCCGGCGAGGACAGCGACGAGGGATCCCAACCGCCATCGATCGACCTCGTCCACCTGTTGCTCCGTGCCGCCG
>JBOHKZ010000067.1:0-2764 GCA_050729355.1 Phenylobacterium sp.
TCCCCCGGCTTGTCCGGGGGACCCATAAACGCGGAACCGCTCAGGCAAATCTCCGGAGACGGAGATCATGGGTGGCCCGGACAAGCCGGGCCATGACGAACAGAGGTGTGGGCTAGCCCTCCTGCCCCGCCAACAGTTCGCGCACCTCGTGCAGGTCGCGGGCGATGCGGACGCAGAGGCCGTGCATCTCTTCGGTGGGGTCCAGCAGGTCGGGCACCATGATGGTCATCATCCCCGCCGCGTAGGCGGCGCGCACGCCGTTGTGGCTATCCTCCAGCGCCAGGCAATCGGCCGGGTCCACGCCCAGCCGCTCGGCGGCGGTCAGGAACGGATCGGGCGCGGGCTTGCCCCGGGCGTAGTCGCCCTGGGCCACCAGGGCGTGGAAGCGGCCGAGCAGGTCGTGTTGGCCCAGGTGGTGCTGCACGGTCGGGTGCATGGACGAGGTCGCCACGGCGCGCGGCAGGCCCAGGACGTCCAGCTCATCGAGGATCTCGACCACGCCCGCTTTCAGGCAGATCTCCGCATCGGCGATGACGTGAAATCGGCGGGTGGCCTCGATGCGGAAACTCTCAGGATCGAAGCCTGATCCGTAGTGCTCCATCAGCATCGGCACGTTTGCCGCCCACGGCAGGCCCACCAGTTTCAGGAAGAGCTCCGGCGGCATTTCCAGGCCGATGTCCGCCGCTGTGGCGATCATGGCGTCGCGATAGACGCTCTCTGAGTCGAACAGCAGGCCGTCCATGTCGAAGACGACGGCTTTGACTTTGCGCGGCAGGTTCATGGCGCCGACTAGGCGGAGTCGGACGCGCCGGCCAAATCAAACTCAGCTTCAGTCCGTAACGAACTCGTCCAGCCCATAGCCCTGGAAGTAGAGCAGCGCCGTCAGGTCGGCGTAGTCCACCTTGGCGTCCGCCTGCGCCGCGACGATGGGCTTGGCGCGATAGGCGACGCCCAGGCCGGCGGCCTCGATCATCGCCAGGTCGTTGGCCCCGTCACCGATGGCCAGGGTCGCGGAGAGCGGAAGCTCTAACGCCATGGCCTCTTCCTCCAGCGCGGCGAGCTTGGCCTCGCGGCCGAGTATCGGCTCGCCTACCAGCCCGGTCAGCGCGCCGTCGGCCTCGCCCAGCGTGTTGGCGCGATCGGCGTGGAAGCCGGCCAGCATCGCCACCCGGCTGGTGAAATAGCTGAAGCCGCCCGAGACCAGCACGCAGCGCGCGCCATTGGCCGCCATCGTCCTGACCAGGGTCCTGGCCCCGGGATTGAGCTGCACGCGTTGCTCGTAGGCCTGCTGCAGGGCGCTCAGCGGCAGGCCCTTCAGCATGCCGACGCGGGCGCGCAGGGCGCCTTCGAACGGCAGCTCGCCGCGCATGGCCCGCTCGGTGATCGCCGAGATCTCGGCCTTCAGCCCCGCGAAGTCCGCCAGTTCGTCCAGGCACTCGACGTTGATGATCGTGGAATCCATGTCGGCGACCAGCAGGCGCTTCTTGCGGCCATGCAGCGGCTGGACGCACCAGTCGAGCTTCTGGTCGGCCATGGCCTCGCGCAGGACTACGCGGACCGCGGCGAGGTCGTTGGCTTCCAGGATCACGTCGGTGACCGCCGCCTCGCCCGCCTCGATATTGCGAGATTCCTTGCCGCGCGCGCCGACGCTGGCGAACACTTCGCGTAGGTTGATGGAGAATCCCCCGGCATTGGGGGGCGCGACGAGGGTGAGAACCAGTTCCATGACCGGCCGCATCTGGCTGATCGCCGGACCCACGGCAAGCGGCAAGTCTGCGCTGGCCCTCCGGCTGGCCCTGGAAACCGGCGGCGAGATCGTCAACGCCGACGCCCTGCAGCTCTACGCCGACCTGCGCATCCTCTCGGCGCGGCCCTCCGCCGAAGAGCAGGCCAAGGCGCCGCACCACCTCTTTGGAACGGTCGACGCGGCCGACGGCTGGTCGGTGGGCCGATGGCTGCGGGCGGCGGTGCCGATCCTCGACGAGATCGCCGCGCGCGGCCGGACCGCCATCGTGGTCGGCGGCACCGGGCTCTACTTCAGCGCCCTGACCCAGGGCCTCGCCGAGATCCCGCAGGTGCCCGCCGAGGTGCGCCGCGAGGCCCAGGCCGACTACGACATGATGGGCGAGCTGAGCTTCCGCGGCCGCCTGGGCGCGCACGACCCGGCCGCCGCCATCCGCATCGCGCCCGGCGACCGCCAGCGGCTGGTCCGCGCCTGGGAGGTGTTCGCCGCCACCGACACGCCGCTCAGCGACTGGCAGCAGTCTGGTCAGCCGGCCCTGGCGCCCGACGCCTGGCGAGCACTCGCCCTGGAGCCGCCGCGCGAGGCGCTCTACGCCCGCTGCGACGCGCGGCTGGAGGCGATGGTCGCAGCGGGCGTCCTCGATGAGGTGCGCGCGCTGCAGGCGCGGCGCCTCGACCCGGCCCTGCCGGCGCTGAAGGCGGTGGGCATGCGCGAGTTCTCGGCTCACCTCTCCGGCGAGATGCCGCTCAAGGACGCCGTCGCCGCCGCCCAGCGCGAGACCCGGCGCTACGCCAAGCGCCAGACCACCTGGATGCGCGGCCGGATGACCGACTGGCCACGGCTCACGGAAATCGAGCCCGAAGAGCAGTGGCGGCAATTTCTTGCGCTGGAGGCCGCTTGACGACCCAAAGACGGCATGCGAAATGCCTGATCCTCGACTTCCAAGGAATTCCCGTGCGCACCATTCTTGTACTCGTAAGGCGACCGTCGGCGGACTGACCACAGGGTCAGCCCGGACAC
>JBOHKZ010000068.1:0-4300 GCA_050729355.1 Phenylobacterium sp.
CGCCCGAGATCAGCCCGTCGGAAATGAAGCTGGTGACGATGCCGGCCGGCAGGTGCGCGGCGACGAAGCCGGCGAGCCAGCCGAAGCTATCCTTGATCAGGTCCATCACCGGCGTCGCCCAGGTGAACACCGCCTGGAACATCACGAACAGCAGCGCGAACAGGATCGCCAGGCCCGCCACGGGGTGCAGCAGGACGCCGTCCACCTTGCCGGTGAAGGTGTCCGGCCGCTCGGGCGGGCGCACGTGGGCCTTGAGGATGCGCTGGGCTTCGCGGTGGGCGTCGCGGATCTCGCCGGCCGTCGGCTCGCGCCAGGAGTTGGCGGTCCCGATCGCGCCGGCGCTAACCAGGGCGTCGACCTTGGCGACCAGTTCCTCGATGCCGCGCTTGCGGGTCGCCACGGTGGTGACGATCGGACAGCCGAGCTCGGCGGCCAGGCCGTCGAGGTCGATGCGCAGGCCCTGGCGCTGGGCGATGTCGTACATGTTGAGGGCCAGCACCATCGGCCTGCCGACCGCCTTCAGCTCCAGGATCAGCCGCAGCACCAGGCGCAGGTTGGTGGCGTCGGCCACGGCCACCACCACGTCGGGCGGGATCTCGCCGGCCAGCTTGCCCAGGACCGCGTCGCGGGTGACCGCCTCGTCGGGGCTGCGGGCCCGCAGGGAATAGGTGCCGGGCAGGTCGAGGATCGACAGCGTCCGGCCGCCGGGCGTGGCGACCTGGCCTTCCTTCCGCTCGACCGTGACGCCGGCGTAGTTGGCCACTTTCTGGCGGCTGCCGGTGAGGGCGTTGAAGAGGGCGGTCTTGCCGGAGTTGGGGTTGCCGACCAACGCTACTCGGGCGGTCGACAGGGTTGTGTCGGTCATTCGGCGTCCAGCAGGACCCAGACGTCCTCGGCGTCGCGGCGGCGAAGCCCGATGCGCATGTCGTCGAGGCGCACGGCGATCGGGTCGCGCCGGATGGCCCCCTGGTGCAGCACCTCGACGCGGGCGCCCTCGACGAAGCCGAACTCCAGCAGGCGGCGGTGCAACTCGCCGGCCTCCACGCCACGGTCGGACCCGGCGTCGCCCGCTCGGACGTCGACAATCACGCCGCGGTCACCCGGCTGGGCCGCGCCCAGGCGCACGACCCGGCCGTCGGCCGCCGTGGAGGCGGGCGCCGTGGCGGCGGGCTGGGCCAGCATGTCGTGCATTCAGGGATCCCGAAGACGCTCAGTTGCGATTGATTATCACTTACGGTCACGCCCGTCGATTAACAAGACGCCAATGCGGCCCAAGGTTGGCAAGAACCGACGCCCCGGCTATGGGGGCTGTCGCGCGGGCGTGGTGGAATTGGTAGACGCGCCGGACTCAAAACGGGATGGGCGTTTTTTCTTCAATGAAATCAAACGCTTAATTCTCCATCGAGCTTACACATGTCTTACACATGCGCCGCAAGGCGCCTGGAGGCGTTGTGCTCGAAACCCACACGATCATGGATGGCCGCGTACACTTGTACCGGCGCGAGGGCAGCCGGTTCTGGCAGTGCGCTGTATTTCTGGCCGGCCGGAACTACCGGCAAAGCACCCGTCAGACGAATATCGCCTATGCGATGGAGTTCGCGCGCGAGTGGTTTCTAGATCGGGCGGCGGAAGATCGCCTGCGCCGGCGGGGGATCGAATCGTCCGCCGCGCCGATCGCGCGGCCTGAGGTCCAAGAGCCCAAGCGCAAACTTTCGGGCGAGAAGACATTCCGTGAGGCCGCGGCGGCCTTCGTGCGTGAATACGGGACGCTGACGGACGGCGAGCGCAACGTCGAGTACGTGCGGTCCAAGGAGCGGGCGCTTCGGCTGCAGTTGCTGCCCTTCTTCGGGGACCTACCGCTGTCCGAGGTGAGCGCCGGCCGCATCCGGGACTACCGCCTGCACCGCCTTGACCCGCCCGAGAAGCCCCAGGCGCGGCGTTATCGCTACCGCGGCCGCGACCTGATCGGACGGCCTCGGCCGTGGAAGAAGCCGTGCCGCAGCACGCTTCACAAGGAGATCGTGGTGCTGCGGCAGGTGCTGAAGACGGCCAGCCGGAACGGCTGGCTTGGCGCCCTGCCGGACATGTCGGCGCCTTACCGGACCTCGGGCAAGGTCTCGCACCGGGCCTGGTTCTCGCCTGCGGAGTTCAAGGTGTTCTTCGAGGCCGTGTGTAAGCGCGCCCGGAATCCGAAGCGCGATCGGTGGCGTGGCGAGTACGAGCAGTTCCGTGACTACGTGGAATTCATGGTCAACACGGGCCTGCGGCCAGACGAGGCGACGCGGCTCGAACATCGCGACGTCGTCGTCACCGTGGATGAGGACACGGGCGCGCGGATCCTGGTGATCGAGGTGCGCGGCAAGCGGGGCGTCGGCTTCTGCAAGAGCATGCCTGAAGCGGTGGAGCCTTACCTGCGCGTTCAGCGACGCGCCGCGGCGAAGCCGACGGACAAGGTCTTCGGTCCGGTGCAGCGCGAGCTCATGAACGCCCTCCTGCATGAGGTCGGCCTGAAGCAGGATCGCGATGGGAATCCGCGGACGGCCTACAGCCTGCGCCACACCTACATCTGCTTCCGCCTGCTGCAGGGCGCCGACATCTACCAGCTCGCCAAGAACTGCCGGACGAGCGTCGAGATGATCGAGAAATTCTACGCCGCTCACCTCAAGAACGCGGTGGACGCGTCGGCCATCAACGTCCGCAAGGAACCCGCGAAAAAGCCGCGCAACACCGCCGCAGCGAGATTTGCGGCTCGCGTGGCGCTCGTTGCGGCGGCCTCAGAAAGGGGTTCGACCCCGTAGAGGGCTATCCCGGTAAAGCTACGGGTTTCGCGCGTGGGGGCTCTCCCGGCAGGCTGCAGCCATGCAGGCGCAGGTACGCGGGATGTCCGAACGCCATCGGGTCATCGACGGCAAGGTCTATGTCTATCGCCGCGAGAACAGCGGCAACTGGCAGTGCGCCGTCTATCTGAGCGGCCGCAACCATCGACGGACCACGCGCCAGACGAACCTCGCCCTGGCGATGGAATTCGCGCGCGACTGGTACCAGGACCAGGTGGCGGAGGATCGCCTGCGCCGGACGGGCCGACTGCCAATGGGGGACGCCGTGGGCTTGCCCCGGCCGCCGGCGCGGCCGCGGGCGCCCGGCGAGAAGACCTTCGGGGACGCGGCGGCGGTCTTCCTGCGGGAGTATCGGGCGCTGGTCGCCGGCGAGCGCAACGAAGCCTACGTGGCGTCGAAGGAGATCGCGCTACGCGTACATCTGCTGCCTTTCTTCGGGGCCCTGCCGCTCGCAGCCGTCGATGCCGGGCGGATCCAGGACTATCGGATCCAGCGACTCTCGGCGCCAGCTGAGCTCAAGGCGGCCTATTATCGCGCCAAGGGGCGGACCCTGGTCGGCCGGCCGCGCAGCTGGCGGCGGCCGAGCCGCAGCACGCTGCAGAAGGAGATCGTCTGCCTTCGGCAGGTCCTGAAGACCGCCAACCGTCGGGGGTGGCTGCTGGCGCTTCCCGACATGTCGGAGCCGTATCGCGCGTCCCTGAAAATCTCCCATCGGGCCTGGTTCTCGCCGGAAGAATACACGCGCCTCTACCAGGCGACCCGGGCCCGCGCCCGGCATCCGAAGAAGGAGACGTGGCGTGCCGTCAGCGAGAGGCTGCACGACTATGTGCTCTTCATGGCCAATACGGGCCTGCGGCCGGATGAATGCGCGCGCCTGGAGTATCGGGACGTAACGATCGCGCAGGCGGCCGAGGGCGCGGAGCCGATCCTCGAGATCGAAGTCAGGGGAAAGCGAGGCGTCGGCTTCTGCAAGAGCATGCCGGGCGCCGTGCGGCCTTTCGAGCGGGTGCGGGATCGCGGCTCAGCGGCGCCGCGCGAGCGTGTGTTCGGGAAAACGCCCCGCGAACTTCTCAATCGGGTTCTGGACGAGCTGGACCTGAAGACCGACCGGGAGGGGCGGGCGAGGACGGCTTACAGCCTGCGGCACACCTACATCTGCCTGCGCCTCATGGAGGGCGCCGACATCTACCAGATCGCCAAGAACTGTCGGACGAGCGTCGAGATGATCGAGAAATACTACGCATCGCACCTGAAGGACGTGCTCGACGCCTCGGCGATCAATGTTCGCAGGGGACGGTGACGTCTGCCGGGCAGACCAACGCCTGGCGATTTTCCAAGCCTCAGCCTTGTCACGAGGCGCGGAGCGCAGACCAGCCGACAAGCGCCATGCAGATCAACACCGTGGCGACGAGCAGCCAGACGTCCAGCATGACGCCGCTTTCCCCGGCGCCGCCTTGGCGCAT
>JBOHKZ010000069.1:0-8764 GCA_050729355.1 Phenylobacterium sp.
GCCTGGACCTTCTCGGTGCCGGTCAACTCGCCGGGCGGCCCGCTGAAGGGCTTCGAGATCGCCTATCAACAGGCGTTCACAAGCTTGCCGTGGCTCTTCAAGAACACCGGCGTGCTGCTGAACTACACCTCGGTGAAATCCTCGATCGACTATCGCGGCCCGACCGGCGCGATCGTGGCGACGGAACAGCTGACCGGTCTGTCACGGCACTCCTACAACGCCACCGCCTACTATGAGGACGACAAGATCAGCGCCCGGGTCTCGGCCGCCAAGCGCTCGAAGTACCTGACCCGAGTGCCCGGCGCCGAAGCCGGCACCGACGTCGACGGCACCAACGGCACGTTCAACGTCGACGCGTCCTTCCAGTACACGTGGAACGACCACCTGAAGTTCACCGTGGAAGGCATCAATCTGACCGACGAGTTCCAGGACCAGTACAACGACAGCGCCGACCGGGTGAGCTTCTACCACCACACCGGCCGCGAGTTCCTGGTGGGCTTCCGCTACACCTACTAGCCTCGGAGAGACGGGCGCGCCGCCGAGGGTCCGAGGATCCTCGGCGGCCGTTCGTTCCGGCCCGCACCGACCTCAAGTTCTAGCAGGCGACTTTCAGCGGAGTCTGTCTGGCGAAAGGCTTTCGAGGCTGACGCCGTTGGCCGCGACATCCGCGGGCAGGGCCTCGCCTCGGGCCAGCGCCGCAGCGGTTCGGGCGGCGGCCGGGGCGGTCTGGACGCCATATCCGCCCTGGCCCGCCAACCAGAAGAACCCGGGGACCTTGCCGTCAAAGCCGATCACCGGCGAACGGTCGGCGACGAAGCTGCGCAGGCCCGCCCAGGACCGCACGATGCGATGGACAGGCAGGTCGGCGGCGGCCTGGATGCGGTCGATGCAGACGGCGACGTCCATGTCATCGGCCCAGGCGTCGCACGGCTCGCTCGGGGTCTCATCGGCGGGCGAGGCCAGGATGCGTCCGGCCTCGGGCTTGAAGTAGAACTGCTCGTCCACGTCGATGACCGCCGGCCAGGCTCGCGCATCCACGCCCTGCGGCGCGTCGAAGACGGCTGCCGTACGCCGCATCGGCTGGAGACCCACGGGCGCCGCGCCGGCCAGGTCGGCAATGACGTCGGCCCAGGCCCCGGCCGCGTTGATCAGCACCTTGGCCTCGTAGGTCCCGCCATCCGCGCAGGTCACGACAAACCCCTCGGCCACCGCCTCGATCGCCACGACCTCCTGGTCAAGTCGGATATCCGCGCCGCGCTGGCGGGCCCCGCGCAGGAAGCCCTGGTGCAGGGCCTCCACGTCAGCGTCCATGGCGGCGGGTTCAAGCAAACCGCCCGCCACGTAGTCAGGGCGCAGGGAAGGGACCAGCGCCAGAACCTCGTCGCGGGTGAGCGCCTGGGTGGTGGTGTCCGCCTCGGCCGCCATGGCGGCGAGCGCTTCCATCTGGTCGGACCGGGCGATGTAGAGGCAGCCGCGCGGGGTGAGTAGGGGGTAGCTGCAGAAGCCGTCCGGCGGGGCTTCGAAAAAGGCGCGGCTGGACCGGGTCAGGCCACGGATCACCGCGTTGCCGTAGGTCTCGATGTAGAGCGCCGCGGAACGGCCGGTGGTGTGGTAGCCGTGGGCGCTTTCGCGCTCGAGCAGCAGGACGCTGGCGTGGTCCGCCAGCTCATAGGCGGCGCCGGCGCCGGCCATGCCGGACCCGACGATCACGAAATCAAAACGGGGCATGGCGACCGTCTAGCATGATCGGGGCCTAGAGGCGCCCCGATGTCGCTTAAGGAGGCGCAGAGCGCCCCGGGGCTCAACCAAAGAAGATCGACGAGGCGCCCAGACTGGACATCGGAATCCCGACCAGGATCATCTGGTGGCCGCCGCCCATGTCGAGCACGGTGTCGGCGCCGATCTGCTTCAGCGTATAGGTCGTGCCCGGATCGAGCTGGACGCGGTCCCCCTCGGCCAGGTTGAAGTCGATGACCCGATCGATGCCGGCGTCCTGCGAGCCGTGGAAATTGTCGGCCCCGGTCCCGCCGGCGATGGTGTCGGCGCCGCGGTCGCCGGAGACGTAGTCGTTGCCCGCCCCGCCGGTGATGCTGTCGTCGCCCTGGCCGCCGCGCACCTGGTCGTTTCCGTCGCCGCCGTCCTGGGTGTCGTTCCCCAGGTTGCCCCAGACCACGTCGCTGCCGCCGCCACCGGAGAGGCTGTCGTTGTCCTTGCCGCCCACCGCATAGTCGTCGCCGGCCCCGGTCGAGACGGTGTCATTGCCGATATTGCCGTTGATGTCGTCGAAGCCGGAGCCGCCGTTCAGCAGGTCGTCGCCCTCGTCGCCGCGGACGTAGTTGGCGCCCTCGCCGGCGTTGATCGTGTCGTTGCCGGCATAGCCGCGCAGCAGGTCCGCGAGCGGCGAGCCGGTGAACAGGTCCGCGCCACCCATGAGCGCAGTCTTCGCCGCTTCGTTGTCGCCGACCGTGACCCAACTGAAGAAGGTCGATGTCGACACCGAAAAACCGGAGGCCGTGTAGATCGGTTGCCCGCTGTTGGTCTCGGTGACTGAATTGATCGTGCCGGCTGTCGGGAAGCCGTTGGGGCCGAAGACAAAGCCGGAGCCGGAGAAGTTTGTGGCCTCGGGACCGATCGTTATTGTGAAGCTTGTAGACGAAGCGCCGCTGACCTGACCGAGCACCAGGACGCCGATGTCCAGTTGATCCAGATTGTTCCCGAATACGCCCGCGGTGAAAGTCGCCATGATTCCCTGTCTTGACCCTTAAGGGTATTATCCTAGGGAATCGGGTCAGCGCTGCAATACTCCTTCTGGCAGGTCACGCGGCGACGCTACGCGCCTAGTTTAGGGCTTGGGCGCGTAGGTGCTCCCCGGCGTCCAGCTCGGCCGGTCGGCGGCGTCCGCCACGGTCTCAGCCAGGGCGTAGAAAAAGCGGTTGAACTTGCCCGCGGCCTCGAAGTCCATCGGCTGGGTCAGGTCGTCCTGGGGCCGGTGGTAGCGGACCTGGTACCACTCGCGATAACGCCGCTCGGCCTCGGTTCCCGGCTCGTAGCCGAAGATGAAGCCGGTCGCCGGAACGCCGATCTGCATGAACGGATAATGGTCGGCGCGGGCCAGCAGGCCACGCTCCGGTTCGGGATCGGGCTGGATGCGAATGCCCATGGACCCGGCGATCTTGCGCGCGGTCGCGCCCAGCGAACTCTCATCGACCGCGAGCTGGGTCATGATCTCCAGCGGGAACAGCGGGCGCAGCTGGTCGAGGTTCAGGTCGGCGACGAGCGAGGCCTTGGGGACCGTCGGATGATCCACGAACCAGTGGGCGCCCAGCAGGCCCTTCTCCTCGCCGGTGAAGGCCGCGAAGAGCACGCTGCGCTTCAGGGGCTTGCCCTTATGCTTGTCAGCGAAGCGGATCAGCGTGCCGACGTAGGCCGCATCGTCCAGCGCGCCGTTATAGAGCGCGTCGCCGCCCACCGGTTCGCCGAAGCCGTAGCCGTCGAGGTGGGCGGACAGCACGACGTGATCCGCCTTCAGTTTGGCGTCTGAGCCGGGCAGCACGGCCAGGACGTTCTTGGCGGTGTAGTCGCGCGTGGCGACCTTGAAGCTGGCGGTCAGCCGGGCCGGGACATCGAAGGACGCCAGGGGCTGCTTGGCGCCGCCGGCCTTGAGGACTTCGTCGGCGTTGCGGCCCGAACCTTCGATCAGGGCCTTGAAGCCTTCGACCCCGGTGGTCATCGCGGTGAGCACCGGAGGCGAACTGGGCGGCGAGCCGTCGGCGATGGTGATCGTCCGCGCATAGGCGGCCGGCCAGCGCGGCGGCTCGATGGTGAAATAGGGATCGTCGACCTGGACGACGGCGGCCGCACCCGCGGCTTGCGCCGCCTGCAGGCGCTGACCCGACGTGGTGAGGCCCGCCCGCTTGGTGTTGAAGCAGATGACCACTTTGCCCTGCACGTCGGCGAGGTCTTCGGCCCGGCAGTAGCCGCGGAAGGTCAGGGCGCCGACCAGGCTGGGGGCCAGGACGTCGGTGGGCCGTACGCTGATCTGCTGCAGGAACCGCAGCGGCGCGGTCCCGCCACCGTCGCGCACGATGGCGAAGGCGGCGCTCTCCACCTTCACCTCGTGGACCGGGAAGGTCTGGAAGTACGTCCCGTTGTCGCCCGCCGGTTTCAGCCCCGCGGCCTTGAACCGCTGGGCCACGACGTCGGCGGCGCGGTCGTAGCCAGGAGAGCCGATGTCACGGCCCTCCATGGCGTCGGACGACAGGACCTCGGCGATCTTCCACCACTCGCGGGTGTCGGGATCGGCGATGCCGGCGGCGCGGGATTGCGCCAGGGCCGGCGTGGCGAGCGCCACGCCGGCCGCAAGCGCGACCTTCAGGAGCCGGGTCCTCATTTGTAGCGGTCGAACCAGGCGAGGATAGCGCGCGCCTTGGCGACCGACTGCGAAGGCCGTTCCGCCAGGCCGTGGTGCGAGGCGCCCGGCACGCGGATCAGCGTCGTGGGCACGCCGCGGATCTGCAGGGCGGCGAAGTACTGCTCGGCCTCCGACGGCGGGGTGCGGTGGTCATCCTCGCCAACCACGACCAGGGTCGGCGTCTTCACATTGCCGACCAGCGACAGCGGCGATCGCGCCCAATACCCCTGCGGGTCTTCCCACGGCATCTTGCCGAACCACGAGGCCGCCATGCCGGTGTAGCCGTCGGTGGTCAGGACCTCGCTGGTCCAGTTGATCACCGGCTTCTGGGTCGCCGCGGCGCGGAAGCGGTTGGTCTTGCCGACGATCCAGGCGGTCAGCGCGCCGCCGCCGGAGCCGCCGGTGACGTAGAGGTGCTGCGGGTCGACCGAGCCCTTGGCGATGGCGGTGTCGACCACGCTCATCAGGTCGTCGAAGTCGTGGCTCGGATAGTTGCGGTCGATCTCGTTGGCGAAGGCCTCGCCATAGGACGTCGAGCCGCGCGGGTTGGCGTAGACAACGATGTAGCCGGCCTGCGCGTACTGCTGCACGTCCGTCGAGAAGACCGGCCCGTAGCTCGCGAACGGACCGCCGTGGATCTCGAGGATCAGCGGATACTTCTTCGAGGGATCGAAGTTCGGCGGCGTGGCGATCCAGGCGTCGATCGGCTTCTTGTCGAAGCTGGAGGTCACCGCCATCGGCTCGACCTTCGCCAGCGTCTTGCCGGAGAAGAGGTCGTCGTTGAGGCGCGTCAGGCGGCGGACCTTGCCGCCCTGCAGCACGGAGACGTCGGCCGGCGAATTGGCGTCGCCCGACGTGAAGGCGATGACGCCCTTGGCCGAAGACCAGTCGCCGCCGGAGTAGGGGCGGTCGAGGTCGCCGGGGACCATGCCGCCGGTCAGGGACTCGACCTTTCCGTCGAGGCTCACGCGGGCGATCTTGCTGATCCCATGGTCGACGTAGCTGGCGATCAGGCTCTTGCCGTCGGCCGACCAGGTGGGCGGGCTGAAGCTGTTGTCGAAGCCGCCGGTCACGGCGTGGCTGTTCTTGCCGTCGCGGTCCATGACGTAGATGCGGACGTTTTCGTAGCCCCGGTGACGGGCGTCGTCATAGCCGACGTAGGCGATCTTCGAGCCGTCGGGCGAAGCGGTCGCGCCGATGTCGGGTCCGACGCGATTGGTGAGCCGGGTCATCGTCCCGTCGGCGACGGAGACCGAGTAGATCTCGCTTTCGTTGGGGTCGCGCTCCCAGGTCTCGGCGCGGTTGGTGGCGAAGAGCACGCTGCGGCCATCGGGCGTGAACTCGATCGGACCGCCGTCGTCGAACCTGCCGAAAGTGAGCTGGCGCGGCGTCCCGCCATCGGCCGAGACCGCGAACAGGTGCCGGTAGCCGGGCTTCAGGTAACCCGCGCCGTCGGCCCGGTAGAACACCCGGTCGATGACCTTGATCGGATCGGCCCACTTGGCGCCGGCGGGCTTGGCCAGCGGCGCGCCCAGCGGCTTGCCCTCATCCAGCGTCAGCATCGTGAAGACCAGCGTCTTGCCGTCCGGCGACCAGGCGACGTCGTTCGGCGACTGTTCGAGGTTGGCGACCTTGGCGGAGCGGCCGGAGGCGATCCAGCGGACAAAGATCTGGGCGCCGCCCTTGCCGGCGACCACATAGGCCAGCCTCGAACCGTCCGGCGACCAGCGCGGCCGCATGTTGGCGTTGTCGTCGACGACCAGGGGGGACTGCGCGCCGGTAGCCGGGTCGAGCAGCCAGATCGAGGGGTGACCCTCGTCGGTCATGATATCGTAGGTCGTGCGGACGTAGGCGATGGCGCCGCCGTCAGGGCGCACCTGGGGGTCGCCGGCGGTGCGCAGACCGAAGAGATCGGCCGCCTGGAAGGTCCTCGAAGGGCCCTCGGCAACCTGCGCGTGGGAAGGCGCGCTGGCGACGATCGCGAGCGCGGAAACAAGCAAGGCAAGACGCATAAAAGGCCCCTGTCACTGAAGGCGCCTAGAAAGGCTATGCCGTACCGGTTTGTCCAGCGCGCGCAGGAGGGCTACACCGCCTGCCATGGCCGAAGCCTTCAATGACAAAGTCCTGCCCGCCGAAAAGGCAGAGCGTTACGCCACCGTGGCGCAGGAGATCGCCGCCGTGCTGCAGGGCGAGCCAAACCTCACAGCCCGCATGGCCACCGTCGCCTCGGTGCTGGCCAACAGCTTCGAGACCTATTTCTGGACCGGCTTCTACGTGGTCGACCCCGAGAAGCCCGACGAGTTGGTGGTGGGCCCATATCAGGGGACGCTGGGTTGCCTGCGGATTGCTTTCGGGCGCGGCGTCTGCGGGACCGCGGCGCGCAGCCGCCAGACCCAGGTGGTGGAGGACGTGAACGCCTTCCCCGGGCACATCGCCTGCGACAGCCGCTCGGTGAGCGAGATCGTCGTGCCGGTGGTCGACAACCAGGGGCATCTGATCGCCGTCTTCGATGTGGATTCCGAGGCGCCGGCCGCCTTCGATGCTGTCGACGCCGAATGGCTGGAGCGGATTCTGCAGGACACGTTTGCCGACTGACTTAGCTGCCGAGGGCGCCATTGTCTTACCTTGCGGCGCCTTCATAAATCTCGTCCCGACGCGCCGGGAGCGCACGGATTTCTCAAGGGAGCCAGACCATGGCTGAAGCTTATATCGTCGCCGCTACACGCACCGCCGGCGGCCGCAAGGGTGGACGGATGCGCGGCTGGCACCCCGCCGACCTCGGCGCGAGCGTGCTGAACGAGCTGGTGGACCGCACCGGCGTCGATCCGGCGGCCATCGAGGACGTGGTCATGGGCTGCGTCATGCAGGTGGGCGAGCAGTCCACCAATATCGCTCGCAACGCCGTCCTCGCCTCCAAGCTGCCGGAAAGCGTGCCTGCGACCTCGGTGGACCGCCAGTGCGGTTCGTCGCAGCAGGCGCTGCACTTTGCCGTGCAGGGCGTGATGAGCGGCACCCAGGACATCGTGATCGCCTCGGGCGTCGAGAGCATGACCCGCGTGCCCATGGGTCTCTCCGTCACCCTGGCGGCCAAGGAAGGCTTCGGCGTTCCGAAGAGCCCGCGGATGGAAGAGCGCTATCCCAACATCCAGTTCAGCCAGTTCATGGGCGCCGAGATGGTCGCCGCCAAGTACGGCCTGACCAAGGACCAGCTCGACGAGTTCGGCTACCACAGCCACCAGCGCGCCATCGCCGCGACCCAGGGCGGGGCGTTCAAGGACGAGATCCTGGCCCTCGACGGCCTGGACAAGGAAGGCGCGGTGGTCCGTCACGATAGCGACGAGGGCATCCGGTACGACGTCAGCATCGACGGCATGCGTGCGGTGAAGCTGCTGCAGGAAGGCGGCCGGATCACGGCGGCGACCTCCAGCCAGATCTGCGACGGCGCGTCGGGCGTGATGATCGTTTCGGAAAAGGCGCTGAAGGAACATAACCTGACGCCGATGGCCCGCATCCATCACCTCTCGCTGCTGGGCCACGACCCGGTGATCATGCTGGAAGCCCCGATCCCGGCGACCGAGCGCGCGCTGAAGCGGGCCGGCATGTCGATCGACGACATCGACCTCTTCGAGGTGAACGAAGCCTTCGCCTCGGTGCCGGTGGCGTTCATCCAGAAGACCGGCGCCGATCCCGACCGCATCAACGTCAACGGCGGCGCCATCGCGCTGGGCCACCCGCTCGGCGCTTCGGGCACCAAGCTGATGACGACCCTGCTTTACGCGCTCAAGAACCGCGGCAAGAAGTACGGGCTGCAGACCATGTGCGAAGGCGGCGGCATGGCCAACGTGACCATCGTCGAACGCCTCTAGGAGGCTCCAATGGCCGGACGCGTCTTCGCTATCACAGGGGCGTCCGGCGTCCTGGGCTTCGCTGTGGCCAAGGCCGCGGCGGAGCAGGGTGCTCGCGTCGCCATGATCGACCACGCGAAGGATCTGCCGCCAGGCGCGCCGTCCGGTCCTGACACCCTGGTCCTGTGCGGAGTGGACCTGACGGACGCCAACGCGGCCGGCGCGGCGATCGACGCCGTCGCCGACCGGTTCGGCGGCGTCGACGTCCTGCTCAACATCGCCGGCGGCTTTTCGTGGGAGAAGCACGAGGGCGGCGACTGGCAGACCTGGCATCGGCTGTTCCTGCTGAACGTGCAGACGGCGGCGAACGCGAGCCGGGCGGCCATCCCGCACCTCAAGCGCAGTGCGGCGGGCCGGATCGTCAGCGTCGGGGCCAATGGCGCCTTGAAGGCGGGGCTCGGCATGGGCGCTTACGCGGCGTCGAAGGCCGGCGTGCACGCCATGACCC
>JBOHKZ010000070.1:0-3042 GCA_050729355.1 Phenylobacterium sp.
GCTCTCGCTCTATCGCTTCATCGCGGCGCGCAAACCGAGGCTCGACGTCGCCGCGGCCTGGGAAGCCCGGTTCAGCTAGTCCGCGCCCTGCGTCCCGGCCACGGCGGGTCGAGGGCCACATAGACCAAGCCCACCAGGGCCGCGAGGTCGGTGAAGTAGAGGTAGCGGTAGTCGCAGGCGATGGTGATCAGGAAGAAGCTGGCGCTGAACCCGACGCCCGCCAGTTGCAGGGCCGCGATCGCGATATCGGCCGGCTGCCGGCGCAGCAGCATGAGCCCCGTCAACACCAGCGAGACCAGCGCCCAGGCCAGGTGCGAATAGGCCGGCGTGTCCAGGAACCAGCTCGCATAGTTGGTCAGCTCGACGTCGGCCTGCACATAGCGGTGCTGCAACCCCATGCCGTCCAGCAGCTGGGCCGGCGCATCGACGCCCACGTAGACCGGCAGGCAGAAGTCGATCACCGGCGGCACGAAGGTCCAACGGAAGTCTTCCCAGCGAAGCTTGAGGTAGAGGCCGGTGTGCCGGGTCAGCAGGTCCACCCACTGGCGCGAAGCGACTTCGTCGGGGATCAGCCACATGGCCTGGCTGATCGCCGGGTCGCGGTCGATGAAGTCCACGCGGCGGCCGGAGTAGTCGATCTTGGCCCGCTCGAGCACGATCGCCGTGGCCCGTGGGTTTTCCTTGGCCATGATCTCCAGCCGATAGGTCGGGTCGAGGGCCGCTGCGCCGATCAGGTCGTACTTCTGCAGGATGCTGACGCCGGTCTTCGTCGCGTCGGCGGACGGGGTGTCGGGCGTCACCGCCATGCTGCCGAGCGCCAGCGCCGTCATCATCTTCGAGAGCAGCATCACCGCCGCCAGGCCGCCCAGCCCCCAGGCCAGCCCGCGGCGCCATCGCCCGGCGGACCCGATCCAGCCCAGCGCCAGGGCGGCCATGATCCCGGCGATCACCCCGTTCTGGCGCACCTGCACCGCCACCGCCAGCAGCACCAGCGCACCGGCCAGCCATAGCCAGCGCCGCCGCCGGTCGTTCCAATTACGCCCCGCGTGCGCCACGCAGATGATACCCGCGATGGCGGTGTTGGCGAAGGCGACGTCCTTCCAGACGATGGCCTGGTAGATCAGAACCTGCGGCGTCAGCACCACGAAGACCGCGACCGCCACGGCCAGCCAGCCCGTCCGGGTCCTGAGGTCCGCCAGCGAGGCAAGCGCGCCGAAGAACAGCAGCCCGCTCGCCGCCACATAGAGCGACGGCCCCGGGATGATCCCGTCGAAGAACCCCAGCAGCCACGAGAACAGCACCGGCCCCCAGGTGCTGCGCACCTGGAAGTGGCCTTCCGAGAGCTGGGACACCGAGTCGTAGGAGAGATGGCCGGGCAGGTTTGCGCCCAGCATGACCAGGAGCCCAGCGGCGACCACAAAGCGCAGCGCCGTGCGCGCGCTGAGATCGATCTTGAGGCCTGTCATCCGCCCGCCCGCACCCCTAGCTCAGGCGGTTTGGTACGGTGCGCACGCTGCCTTGAGAAGCCGAAATCGCCGCCCGCTTGGCGGGGGAGGCCAATCATGGTGAGTTCCGGCCATGGCGCATCGCCCCCTCGCAATCGCACCGCTTCCGCCGGGACGTCGCTAGGGATGGCGACGCTCTACATCCTGGCGCACTTCGATGACGAGTTTTGCGCCTGGCCGCTCATCCGCCAAGCGGTCGCCGAGGGGCGCGAGCAACGCTTCATCCACGTGGTCGACTACCGCACGCCCAGGCTGGCGGCGACGCGGCGGGCCGAGACCCTGGCCTTCCTGGAAGCGCAGGGCGTGCTGCCGGAGCACGAGCTGCATCTCGGAGGCGGCAAGGACTGGCAGGACGGCGAACTGCATCGCCACATCGAAGCGGCCTACGTCGCTTTGCGCGCGGCAGTGACCTGGCCGGTGGACCGCATCGTCTGCCCGGCCTGGGAAGGCGGACACCCGGACCACGACGTCTGCGCCGCCCTGGCGGTGCGGTTGGCGGGCGACCTCGGCGGCGTGCCCGTCGACCAGATCAGCCTCTACCAGGGCAAGGGCCTGCCCTGGATCTTCTATCGCGCCGCGACGCCGCTTGCGGAGAACGGCCCGGCCCGCAGCGTCCGCCTGCGCGTCTCCGAGTGGGGCCGCTGGCTGGCGGCGGTCGGGGCCTTTCCTTCGCAGCTCAAGGCCTGGTCCGGCCTGCTGCCGGCGATGATGGCGGCCTATGCCCTGCAGGGCGCCTTCCGCTATCAGGCGCTCGATCCGGCCCGTATCGGCGCCCGGCCGCACGCCGGCAAGCTGCTCTACGAGACCATGTTCAGGACGCCCTATCCGGTGATCCGCTCGGCCGTCGATTCGCTGGCGCGAGACGGCAAGGCGCCGTGGAGTGCAGCATGAGCGAGCTCGTCTTCCGCCCCGCCGAACCGGCCGACTTCGACCGCACGGTCGAGTTGATGGCGCTGGGCTTTCCCGGCGTGGACAAGTTCTCGCCCGCGTTCCTGCAGTGGCAGTACTACGACAATCCGGTCGGCCCGCCGCTCGGCTGCAACATCGACGACGGCGACCGCCTGGTCGGTCACCTGATGGGGATCCCGCTCAAGGTCACGCTGCACGGCCAGCCGACGCTCATCACCCTGATCATGAACGTCGCGACCCACCCGGATTATCGCGGGCGCGGCCTCTTCCTGGAGCTGGTGCGGCGCGTGGTGGCGATGTCGGCCGTGCGTGGCCACGCCGGGGTGGTCGGCGTCGCCAACCAGCAGACTATCCGCGCCTATGAGACCAAGCTGGGCTTCCAGAACGTCGCCGGCCTGGACGCCCATGTGGAACTCCTGCCGCAGCAGATCGACTTCGGCCGCGCGCTGGAAACCGCGATGTTCGCGCGGAGTTGGGACGACGACACCCTGGCCTGGCGGCTGAAGAACCCGGCCAATCCCCTGCGCATCGCCGGCGGCGCGCCGCAGGACCTGGTGATCGAGGGCGCGTCGACCATGCCGCTGATCCGCGCCCGCGGCGTCATCCCGCGCCGCGGCCTGAGCAGTTC
>JBOHKZ010000071.1:0-14268 GCA_050729355.1 Phenylobacterium sp.
GCGTGCAACTAATCACCCCGAGGTCGCGCAGACCGCGGCCGCTGGCGCCACGATAGAGATGACCACCCAGGCCACAATGGGCCGGCGGGAGCGCAAGAAGCTCGAGCGCCGCGAACTGATCCTCCTGTGTTCCAGGGACCTGTTCGATCGTCATGGGTTCGAGGGCGTCTCCGTCGAGACGATCGCCGAGGCTGCGGACGTCAGCCTACGCACCCTCTACAACTTCTTTCCCACCAAGCTGGACCTGTTCACTTCGGGCATCTTCAGTGTGGTGCAGGCGAGGCTGAACGAGGCGCGGGCCGCGCTCATCGATCCGCCATTGTCGCCGGTCGAGGGGCTGAACCTCTGGTTCAAGCTCCACATGGACGTCTACACCTCGCTCGAGCGCGACCTCATCCTGCGCGGGCTGCTGCACGCCTGGACGCAGGGGAACGAGCATGGTGGCGGACAGGATTACGCCAAGGTGCTCCACCTGACGGTCGCGGAGGTTCGGGAGCTCCTGGCCGTGTACGTCGCCCGCGGAACACTTCCGAACGACGTTGATGTCGAGGCCTTGGCGTCGCTCATCTTCGCCGCTGGAAACGGGGAATTCTTCCGCTGGATCGCCGATCGCGACCCGGTCGAGGCGGCCTGCGGACGGATGCATGCCCACATAGGCCTCGCCGTTGAGGGCGCACTTCGCGGCTGTGCCGCCTGATCAGAGCTCAAATGCGGTTCTATGGACTCCAGCCTTAGATCCACCCCCGGGTAACACCTGATCCCGTCTCCGGCGGGACCAGCTAGAATAATTGCACGCCGTGTAAAATTGCGCGGGCGGCAATTAACTTCCGGATCACCCGATGAGCGTCCAGTCCGACCGCACGATCCTGCCACTGCCCCAAGCCCGGCAGCCGCCGATCACCGAGATCGATGCGCGCAAGGCTACCGCACCTGACTTCTTCAAGTTGAAGCCGCCCAAGGGGGCAGGCGCGCCGAATGTCGTCTTCATCCTGATCGACAACTTCGGATTCGGTGATCCAGGCCCGTTCGGCGGGCCGGTCAGCATGCCGGCCTTCGATCGCCTGGCCAGGAACGGCCTGCGCTACAACAACTTTCACACTGCGCCCGTCTGTTCGCCCACGCGTGTGGCCCTGCTGACGGGCCGCAATTCCCACAGCGCCAACATGGGCGGCGTGGCGGAGATGGGCACCGGATTTCCCGGGATGACCGGTGTGCGCCCCAACGACATCGCGCCGTTAGCCGAGATCCTGCGGCTGAACGGCTACGGCACGGCCATGTTCGGCAAGTGCCACGAACTCCCGCCGTGGGAGCTGAGCGTCTCCGGCCCCCTCGACCGTTGGCCGGCGCACTCCGGCTTCGACAAGTTCTACGGGTTCCTGCAGGGCGAATCCGACCTCTTCTCGCCGGCCTTGTATGACGGGGTCACCCGCATCCCGACCCCACGCAACCCGGATTATCACGTCAGCACCGACATCACCGACAAGGCGATCGTCTGGGTCCGTAGCCAGCAGTCGCTGACGCCGGACAAGCCCTTCTTCCTCTATTACGCGGCCGCGGGCACGCACGACCCGCACCATGTGCCCAAGTCCTGGATCGACAAGTACAAGGGCAAGTTCGACCAGGGCTGGGACAAACTCCGTGAGGAGACGTTGGCCCGGCAGATCGCGCTGGGCACGGTCCCGCCGAACACCAAGCTCGTCCCTATGCCGGAGGTCACCCCGGCTTGGGACTCCTTCAAGCCGGACGAGCAGCGCGTGCTGGCGCGGCAGATGGAAGTCTACGCCGGCATGGCCGAGCACACCGACCATGAGATCGGCCGCCTGATCCAGGCGATCGAAGATCTCGGCGAACTGGACAACACGCTGGTCGTCTGGGTCGCCGGCGACAACGGCGGGTCGCCGTTCGGCGGCCCTATCGGGTCGTTCAACCAACTGGCCTCGTTCAACGGCGTGCCCGAGACGATGGAGAACCTGCTCAAGCATTTCGACGACCTGGGCGGGCCGAAGGCTAGCGGCCACTACGCCATGGGCTGGGGCGAGGCGAGTTGCACTCCAATGGTCGGCGGTCAGGGACAGGCCACCTTTTCAGGGACGCGGAACGCCACAGTCATCCACTGGCCCAAGGGCATCACGGCGAAGGGCGAGGTGCGCAGCCAGTTCCAACACGTCATCGACCTGGCGCCGACGGTGCTCGAGGCCGCGGGCCTGCCGGAGCCGAAGGTCGTCAACGGCATGACGCAGAGGCCGATGGAGGGCGCCAGCCTGCTGCACACCTTCAACGATGCGAAGGCGAAGTCGCGCCACACCACGCAATACTTCGAGTACGGCGGCAACCGCGGCGTCTATCACGACGGCTGGTACGCGACCGCCCTGCACAAGGCGTTCTGGGAGGCCGAGCCTCGGGCGTCGTTCGAGAACGATGCCTGGGAACTCTACAACACCGAGGACGACTTCAGCCTGGCGACCGACCTTGCCGCCGAACATCCGGAGAAGGTCGAGGAGATGAAGGCGCTCTTCCTCGCCGAGGCGGTGAAGTACAACGTCCTGCCGCTCGACGATCGGGTGCTGGAACGCTTCAACGCCGACATCGCCGGGCGCCCCGACCTGATGGGCGGGCGGACCTCGCTCACGCTCTACGAGGGCATGATCGGGCTCTCGGAGAACGCCTTCATCAACATGAAGAACCGCTCCTACACGATCACCGCCGAGCTGGAGATTCCTGAGGGCGGCGCCGAGGGTGTGATCATCGCGCACGGCGGGCACACCGGCGGTTGGAGCCTCTACCTGAAGGATGGCCGGCCGAAGTTCGCCTACAACTGGTTCGGCCGCGAGACCTTTGAGGTCGTCGCGCCCAGGCCGCTTCCGCCGGGCCTGGTCACAGTGCGTTGGGAGTTCATCTACGACGGCGGCAAGGCGCCGGGCGCGGGTGGCCGCGGCGACATCTTCGTCAACGGCGACCAGGGGGCCACGGGCCGCATCGAGCGCACCATTCCGTTCTTCATCGGCACGGAGCCAGCCGACGTCGGCGTGGACGATCTGACCCCCGTCACCCACGACTACCCGGCCTACGACAACAAGTTCACCGGCACGATCCGCAAGATCGTCATCGGCGTGGCGCCTGTGGGCCAGGCCTTCGATCCACCCCTCGAATGGAACGGCGTCGGATGAGAGCGAGGAGCCACATGAACCTCAGCCCAGCCTTTCCCGTGGTCCTTGCCATGCTGGCGGCCGCGCCGGCCTCCGCCCAGGCCGAAGAGTGGGAGGTCACCCTAACGCCCTACCTCTGGGCCACGGGCCTGAAGGGCGATCTCGGCACGCTGCCGGCTCTCCCGCCAGCGCATGTGGACGCAGGATTCGACGATTTGCTCGATGTCCTCCAGATGGCGTTTTCCACCTTCGGCGAGGCGCGGCGGGGCCGCTGGGGCGTCCTGGCCGATTTCAGCTACGTGGACCTCGGGCTCAGCAAGTCCTCAACCGTCAGCGACCCTGCTTTCGCCGCCGCCGGGCTCGGGTCCAAGACGACGATCGCGGCCCTGTTCGCGGAGTATCGGATCTCCGAGAGCGACAGTCTCTCGGTCGACCTGTACGGCGGCGCGCGGATCACCTGGGCCGATACCGACCTGCGGCTCACCCGGCCGAACGGCAATTCCATCGTCGCCGACCACAAGGAAACCTGGGTCGACCCCGTGGTCGGCGCCCGGGTGATCGCCACCCTCAGCCCCAAGTGGTCACTGACCGGGGTGGGCGACATCGGCGGCTTCGGCGTTTCCTCCGACTTCGCCTGGCAGCTGATGGGCACGGTCAACTACCGGATCAACGAGCGGACTTCGCTCAGCGTCGGCTATCGCTACTACGACGTCGACTACAAGGACGGCGGCTTCGTGTACGACGCCGCCCAGTTCGGCCCGATCATTGCGTCGTCGTTCCGGTTCTAAGGCTGGGCCCCGTCCATCTGGTCGATGAGGCCACGCGTCCCGGCCCAGCCGAGGTTCATCACCGCGTCGATGAAGGCCATGTAGGGGGTGAAGGTCGGCTGGCCTTGCGGGTAGGCGACCTCGACGAAGCTCTGGAAGCGCGCCGGGAAGCCGGCGCCGGCGAAGACGCCATCCTCGGTCATGTAGTCGGCCGAGCCCATCGGCGAGAGGTAGTCGGCAGCTCCCACCGCGCGGCAGATGCTGAGCAGGCGGTCGGAGCGCTGGCCGGTGACGGGCAGGGCGCTTGCCCGAACGAACTCGGCCTTTAGCTCCAGCTCGGCGGCGGCGGCCTGGATGAGGCCGGCATTGAGGTCCGCCAGCCTGGCGGGCGGCGACCCGAGCTGGGCTTCGAGAAACGTCATCCCCTCGGCGAAGAACGGCCGCTTGCCGTAGGCGTGGCGGATCGAGGCCAGGTGCTTGGCGGCCCAGGGCTCGGCGTCGGAAATCTCGATGTCGGCGATCGGCGCGTCGCGGTCGGTTTTCCTCGTGGGCACGGTGAGCATCACCTCGCCGCTCGCGCCCAGGATCCGGTTGCGCGACTGCCACGAGCGGCGGGCGAACTGCACGTCGTCCAGGAAGACGAAGACCTCGGCCTGCGCGATCAGGTGGAAATAGCCGAGGTAGGGCAGGTAGGTCGGCTGCATGATCGCCGCCGTCCGCTTGGAGGCCCCGGTCATGCCGCGGCGACCGCGCCTCCGGCCTCGGCCGCAAGCGCCCTGGCCAGGGACGCGCTGACGATCTCGAACTTCTCGCCCTTGGCGTAGGGCTCCCAGGCGCCGGCCACGAAGCCCGCGCCCATCTGGCGGCCGAGCGCGGCGTGCAGCGTCTTCAGACGGCGCATGGCGTCCATGGAGTGGTAGATCCAGCGCGGCTGCACCGAGGCGCCCAAGCCTTCGCCGACCTCCAGGTCGCCGAAGCCGGCGGCCAGACGCACGAGCTCGGCGCGCAGGTCGGGGTCGGCGGCCTCGCGGACGCACTCCGCGGTGACCAGGGTTTCGCCGCGGGTCTCGTAGACATAGGCCCGGAAGACCGCGCCCTGGGCGGTGAAGTTCTGCACATAGAAGGGCTTGGGCCCCGTCCAGCGCGCCTTGAAGTGGTAGAGCGCGAAGCTCTTGGGCAGCAGTTTGGGCGTGGGGACGTCCATCACCTTGAAGAGCGGCGTCGGGTTGGCCGCCCACACCAGAACCTCGCCCGGCGCGTGGGCGGCGACCGCCTGGCGCGGCGAAACCAGCGCGCGCTCGTGGATCTGGACGCCGAGGCGCTCCAGCACGCGGCGGCAGTCCTGGAAGAAGGCCGGGAAGCCGTCGCGGGGCAGGGCGGCTGTCAGGTTGTTGGTGCGGCCCCACAGGTGGCGCGGGATAGCGTAGAGGTCGTCGCAGAGCGGGCTGCGCCGCTTGGCCTCGGCGAGACCTTCCAGATCGGCGCCGACGGGATAGACTCGGTTGATGGCCAGCGGGATGGCGGCGCTCTCGTGCACCTCGTCGAGCCAGGTCCCAAGGTGCCAGCGGCAATAGCGGGCCAGCGCGGTTTCGACGCCCGGCGGGTAGGCGCGCAGGCGGTCGGCGAGGGTGGCCCCCGTGGGCTGGGTCAGGGCGATCTGGTCACAGTCGATGGCCGGGCCGCCGAAATCCTCGGTGAAGCGCAGGGTTCCGCCCGGGGCCAGGCTCGCCGAGCCGAAGCGGTTCTCGAACTCCTCGAAGGCCAGACCGTGCCATTCCAGGAGCTTGCGGATCGGATCGGTGCGCGGACCGAAGTAGATGCAGCCCTCGCGCAGCTCCAGCCCATGGGCCTCGCGCGGCAGGGCGACGCCGCCCAGGCGGTCGAAGCGCTCGTGCAGTTCGATGTCGCGGCAGCCCAGCCGGTGGGCCTCGAACGCCGCCAGGATGCCGGTCAGGCCGCCCCCGACGATGCGGACCTTGGTCAAGCTGCCCGGCCCCAGACGACCAGGTCTGAGTTGTCGGCGACGATCTGGCCGGCCTGCAGGTTGTCGAAGCGCACATGGAGGGCGGTGCGGTCGGTCAGGCCCAGGGTCTCGCCCAGCAGGGCGACGAGCCCGTCGGCCGTGTAGAAGCGGTTGAAGAGGCCCTCCTCGCCGGTCTCCGGCGTGGCCAGGCGAAAGCCGTCCGGCTCTTCCTGCACGCCGCGGCCATAGCGGTAGTCGTCGGTCAGGCGGGTGCGGACGAAGACTTCGCAGGTGGGAGCAAGCGCCGGCTTCAGGCCGGTGAGGACCGCGCGCGCCTGGGCTTGCGTCAGGTAGCAGAGCAAGTTGGGGATGATCAGGGCGTCGAACGGCCCCTTGAGCGCCGGCAGGCCTTTGGAGAGGTCCGCCTGGATCAGTTCGGCCGTCTCGCCGAGGTTCCAGCGGGCGTCGGCCAGCGCGGCGCCATCATAGTCCAGGCCGGTGACCTGCCAGCCGTAGTCCTCATAGAGCGCCAGGTTGTTGCCGGTCCCCGAGCCCAGCTCCAGCACGCGCCCGGCGCGCTCGGCGAGGCCACGCTTGAAGAAGTGCCGCACGACGAACTCGTCGGGGAACTTCAGGCCACGAATCTCGCGCAGGGCTCGCATGCCGCCATGGTCGGCCCAGGAAGCAAACGCCCGGTTAAGGATGTTGCGATCAGCCGCCGCGGGCGGCGATCAGCGTGAGGAAGGCTTCGGCGACGCGCGAGGCGCCCTGGCCGTCGCAGATTTCGGCGCTCTTGGCGGCGAGGTCGCGGCGCAGGTCGGCGTCTGTCATCAGGCGGCGAAGCGCGCGGTCCAGCGAGGCGTCGAAGTCCGGCGCGGCGGCGTCGACCACCAGGGCCGCGCCGCGCTCGGCCAGGGCTTGGGCCGCCGGGCGCTGATTGTCGGCCAGGATCACCAGGGCGCTGGGGAGGCCAAGCGTGCAGCGTTCCCACGTGGAGGAGCCCGGCGCGCCGATCGCAATGTCGGCCTCGGCGGTCAGCCGCGCCATGTGAGGAGTGTCCACGTGCAGCGTCAGCCTGGGGTCGCGGCGGGCGACCTTGGTCAGGCCGGGCAAGCTCGGCGCGTCGGCGCCCAGGACGATGTCGAGGCCCGCTTCGCCGATCCGCGGGCGCAGCCGCTCGACCACGCGGCCGGTGATCCCGTCCAGGTCGGTGAGCCCCAGCGACACCAGCAGCCGCCCCACAGGCTCGCCCCGCCAGGCGAGCGCGGCCTCTCGCAGGCCGGCGAACTCCGGCCGCACCGGCGCGTAGTTCGGGCCGAGCAGCAGGCGGGCCTCGTCCGGCAGCAGGCCGTCGTAATCGCCCACCCGCCGCGCGGGCCCGGCGTCCACCAGGAGGTCGGCGCCCAGCGGCCGGTCGGCCAGGTCGTCGATCACCAGCACCGGCCAGCCCTGGCTCATGGCGCGGTGCTCGCGCTCGGTGAGGCCGTAGTGATCGAAGACGATGGCGTCGAACGTCGCCGCGCCGGCGGCCTTGGCCAGGTCGCGGGGTTCGTTCGAGACGGCGGGGACCTGGTCCCTGTCCGGCGCGAAGGCGGCCAGCACATGCGCCACGGCCGGCGAGGCCAGGAAGCTGCAGGCGGCGTCCTTGGCCTGCAGGGCGTGCGACAGGGTCAGCGAGCGCATCACATGGCCGCCGCCCACCGTGGGGCCGGCGTCGCAGACGAACAGTATGCGGGGTCCGGTCATATCCGCCGGTCGCCTCCAAAGCGGGCGAGATCAGGGCGCCCGGCGATAAACCGCCGAATATCCGCCGTCGTGAAGGCGGGGTTCTGCGGGTAAAGCGCGCCATAGACCTCGGTCACGAAGGAGAAGTCGTCGGGCCGGTCGACGGTCCAGCGGATGTCGCCGTCGTCGGCGTTGGCGCTGGGCATCCAGGCGATCCGGTAGCGGTCGGGGTGGTTCCAGACCCCCCAGGTGACGTGCTCGTGTTCCTCGGCGGTCGTCGCCTCGCGGGCGGCGCGTCGCAGCGCCGGGGCGCTGATCACCTCGACGTCCAGGCCCTTGGGCCAGGCGTGCGTGGCGGCCGTGTTGCTGGTGTAGTCGGCGCCGGTCTGCAGGTGCAGCGCCACGCAGGCGTCGATCTGGTCGGGGTCTGTCAGGGGGCAGTCGGCGGTCAGCCGCACGACATGGTCGGCGGGATGGGCGTCGAGCGCGCCCAAGAACCGCGCCAGGACGTCGTCCAGCGGCCCCCGATGAACAGGAACCGTCACCGCGCCGGCGATAGCGTCGTCGTCGTAGCCGGCCGACGTGGCCACCACCAGGGCGTCGAGGCTCTGAGCGCGGAGCGTCCGCTCGATCTGCCGGGCGATCATCGGGGCGCCCTGCAGCGGCAGGAGCACCTTGCCGGGGAGGCGGGTCGAACTCATCCGGGCCTGGAGGATCGCGAGAATCATCGCCCGCGAGCTTAGGCCCAAATGCAAAGGGCCGCTCCGAAGAGCGGCCCTCGCAAGGTTTCGTCTGACCTCGTGGGCGTCAGATGAAGTTGGAGCCCGCGACGTCGGCGAGCGTGCGACCCACCAGGACGACCGCTTCGTTGGCCACGTTGTCGTTGGTGCTGCCGTCGAAGAAGACGATCACATCCGACCCCACCTGAACCGCGACCACGTCAGCGCCGCCGGCGATGGTGGTGTTGGCGAAGGTGAGGGCCGCAGCGAAGTCGGCCTGCGTCGAGGTCGCGCCGTAGACCGCCGCTGCACCCGGACCGTCGATGGAGTCGGCGCTCGCCCAGTCGGTGATCCGGTCGAGGGTGGACAGCGTGATGCCGGTCTCACCGCCGCCGAAGACGAACCTGTCGGCCCCGCCGCCGCCCGTCAGCACGTCGACGCCTGCGCCGCCGGTGATGGTGTCCGTCCCGGCTCCGGTGACGATGGTGTCGTTGCCGGCGTTGGTGGTGACCGAGTTCGCGCCGCCGCCGGCGCTGACGGAGTCATTGCCCGTCCCGGTGACGATGGTGTCGGCGCCGCTGCCCGAGAGGATCGCGTCGCCGCCGTTTCCGGCGGTGATGCTGTTGTCGCCTTCGCCAGCATCGATCTGGTTCACGCCGCTGCCGGCGCTGATGCTGTCGGCGCCCGCCCCGCCAAGGATGGTGTTGTCGCCGGCGGTCATGGTGATGGAGTCGGTTCCATCGCCGCCGTCGATGATCGAGGTGGTGCTGCCGCCGGTGGCGGTGTCGTTGCCGTCGCCGAGCGTGATCGAACCCTGGCCCGAGAAGGTCAGCGTGTCGTGGCCAGCGCCCAGGTTGACCAAGTCGTTGCCCCCGGCCGAGGTGACGCTGTCATCGCCCGCGCCGCTGACGATGGTGTCGTTGCCGTTGCCCGCGTCGATGGTGTCGGCGCCCGTACCGGCGGTGACGGAGTTATTGCCCGCCCCGACCGCGGCCGTGTTGCTGCCGTCGCCCAGGAGAACCCGGTCGCTGCCGGTTCCGGTGGTGACGTTGTCGTCGCCGAGGCCGGCGTCGACCGAGATCGCCACCGTCGAGGCGCCGCCCGAGACGGTGTCGTTGCCGTCGCCGAGCGTCAGCGTGCCGCCGCCCGACAGGGTGATCTGGTCGTCGCCCGCGCCCGAGTCGACGCTGTCCGTGCCGGAGCCGGCGTTGATGGTGTCGTTGCCCGCGGCTGAGGTGATGAGGTCGTCGCCCGTCCCCGAGAGGATCGAGTCGGCGCCCGCGCCGGCCGTGATCGAGTTGGCGCCGTTACCGGCCACGATGCTGTTGGCGCCGTCGCCGGCGGCGATGCTGTCGGCGCCGTCGCCGGCCGTGATCGAGTCGGCGCCGGTGCCGGCTTGCACGATATTGTTGCCCGCGCCCGCGTTGACGCTGTTGGCGCCTTCGCCGGCGTCGATCGTGTCGGAGCCCGCGCCGCTCAGCAGGGTGTCGTTGCCCGCGCCGAGGTTGATCAGGTTCAAGCCGTCGCCCGCGGTGACGCTGTCCGAACCCACGCCGGCGGTGATCGTGGCGTTGCCCGTGCCGCTGGTGATGGTGTCGTTGCCGACATCGCCGGTGATGTTGTCCGCGCCGCCGCCGCCCGAGAGGCTGTCGTCGCCGTCTTCGCCGAGGATCGTGTCAGCTCCGGCGCCGCCCGCGACCGTGTCGTCGCCGAGGTTGCCGTCGAGGTAGTCGGCGCCGCCGCCGCCATCGATGCTGTCGTTGTCCTTGCCGCCGAGCATCGTCTCGTTGTCGCCGCCACCGGTGATGGTGTCGTTGCCGAGGTTGCCCTGGACGAACTGGTTCGAGGTCGCGCCGCCGCTGCCCAGGGCGATCCGGTCCTGGCCCTGGCCGCCGTAGATGGTGTCGATGCCCGTGCCGCCGGTCAGGCTGTCGTCGCCCTGGTTGCCCTGGAGAAGGTCGCCGCCGGCGCCGCCGTTCATGGTGTCGTCGCCGGTGCTCCCGAACAGGCCGTCAGCGCTGTTCGAACCGACGATCCCGGCGTCGTTGCCCACCAGGCCTATGTAGA
The DNA here is from genome assembly GCA_050729355.1 of Phenylobacterium sp. Classification (GTDB taxonomy): domain Bacteria; phylum Pseudomonadota; class Alphaproteobacteria; order Caulobacterales; family Caulobacteraceae; genus Phenylobacterium. The sequence goes on from JBOHKZ010000071.1 coordinate 10,388, forward strand.
GCTTCGAGCCGTCCGGGAAGATGTTCAGGTTCTGGCCGCGGATGGTCGCCGGGTCGTCGGCGAACTTCAGCGTCTTGCCGTCGATGGTCAGGTTGATGCTGGCGGGGCCGGCGAGCGAGAACGGAACGAAGGCGACCGTCGCCGTCGATGCGCTGCCACCGCGGAAGACGAGGAAATCCGTCGCCTGCTGGTAGGTGTCGGCTTCCGCCTGCGTCATCGTATCAAAGAAATAGTTCGCCACGTGTCGGCCCCCGACTCAAAAAGATTCCGCAACCTTTGCCTTAAGGTTATTGCGAATTTCTTTCCAAGGTGCGCGGTCGTTTACACCCACGCAAGCTAGCTGTGCCGTTTCGGGACGGTTTAGGTTGTGGATAAGCGCTGCAACAACTCCCGGGCGGCGCGGTCGGTCTCGTCCAGCGGGGTGTAGGCCCAGGTCTCCAGAGCTCCAGCGAATCGCCTGGCGATCCCGCGCGCCTCAAGGTCGGCGTGGAATCGCGCGAACTTCGGGCTCGACCCCGCCATCGCCAGAACGTGCACCGGCTTGCCGGTGGCCGCGGCGTCGGTGGCGAGGTTGGTGGAGTCCTCGGTGACCAGGACGGCGTCGGCGGCCGCCAGGAACGCGGCGTAGGGGTTTTCGCCGGACCCATCCCAGATCCAGCCCGGGAGCGCGCCCAGCCGCTCGCTCAGGATGCGCCGGGCCGGCTCCGGCGTCCGGCGGGTGAAGCTGACCAGCAGCGATCCGCCGGACGCGGCCACGGCGCGGGCGATCTCCTCGGCCATCTCGGCGGCGCGGGCCGTGGGCAGGTCGAAGGCCTTGGACGTCCCGCCGACGATCAGGGCGATGAGCGGCCTGGGCAGGGAGGCGATGCGGCTGTCAAACCGCGCCAGCTCGGAGGCCAGGCGTTCAGCGGTCATCCGGTTCGGCGACCCGAGGATCGGGAAGACGTTGCGGCCGGCGAGCCCGTCATGGGTCGGCGGGATCACCAGGTCGAAGGGCTTCAGGTCGGTGCGCGGGTCCTGGGTCTGGACAACGAAGGTCCGGCCCTGCGACCAGCGTCGGATGCGGGTGGAGAGGGGCAGCGTCGCTCGGCCTGCGGCGATCCAGATGTCCGGCCAGGGCGGGGCGATGCCGCCATCCGGTTCCAGCGCCAGGCGGGGCGGGATCAGCCACCAGGGCAGGCGGCCGAACGGCGCCTTCCAGGCGATGCGCTTGACCGTGATCTGCGCCGGACGCAGGCGTGCGACCGCATCCGCCAGGCCGACCACCTGGGCTTCGATACCGGCGCGGCCGTCGGACACGGCCCAGATGTTCAGGTGAGGCTGGTCAGCCGCCGCCATCGGGAGTGGGTCAGACCCACTCCACCTTGGTGATCTCATAGGCCTTCACGCCAGCCGGCGTGGTGACCTCGACGACGTCGCCGCTCTCCTTGCCGATCATCGCGCGGGCGATGGGCGAGGTGATGGAGACGCGACCCTGCTTCACGTCGGCTTCGTGCTCGCCGACGATCTGGTAGCGGGCCTTTTCCTCGGTGTCCTCGTCGATGACCGAGACGGTCGCGCCGAACTTCACCTGGGTCCCCGAAAGCTTGGAGACGTCGATCACCTGGGCGCGGGCCATCTTGTCTTCGATCTCGGCGATCTGACCCTCGATCCACCCCTGACGGTCTTTCGCGGCGTGGTACTCGGCGTTCTCAGAGAGGTCGCCATGCAGGCGCGCTTCCCCGATCGCGGCGATAACGGCAGGCCGTTCCACGGTCTTCAAACGCTTCAGCTCTTCGTCGAGGGCCTGATAGCCCTCGGCGGTCATCGGGACTTTTTCCATAGAGATGGTGACTCGGGTTCGCCCTAAGTTGGAAGTTCAATAAGCCGGCCGCGGGCGCAGGCGTCCGGGAGGGGAAAGAAGATAGAATTGTGCGCCGCAAAACGCAAGGTCAGGAGAGCGACGGTATTCGAGCTCCCGTTCAGGCGGGCTCCAGGAGCCTTGCGAAGTTCTTCGAGTAGAACGGCTCCTTTGCGGCCTCATCATGGCCTGTGAGGCTGGCCCCCCAACGCCTGCAGCGGCCGGAGCCGCCATCGGCATATGGGTTGCTCCGACGGCCACGCCACCACTTCGCTGTGGATTAGGTTCTCGTAGCGTCAGCCTGTCAACCGCCCCGCGTCACGCGGGGTTCGGCGGCCGCGTCTGGCGCGGATCGTAGAAGAATCGCTCCTCGGCGATCCGCTCGCCCTCCCAGCGTTGCAGGGCCAGTTCCTCGAGGACGATGGGTGGCCCCTGCGGCGGGACGAACTCGAACCGCCAGCGGATCAGCGACTGGTCCCCGTCGATCAAAAGGGTCTCGACCGGATGGGTCGTCATGGTCCGGAAGCGCGCCATGGTAGCCCGCTCCTCGGCGACCAGCAGGTCGCGGCCGACACGTGGCGGCTCCTGGTTCTCCTGCATGGACGCGTACGGATGGTAGAATTCCTCGATCGCCTCGACGAACTGGGACTTCTCCACCATCGCCACCAGCGCCAGGACACGTTCTCGGCTGGGCATCGGGTGCTCCTGGTGGCGGTCACGCACTTGGATGCCTAGCTTAGCTCCCGCCTTAGGAGACACGCCATGGCCGCGAAGCGTCAGATCACCCTCTACCATTCGCCGGCAAGCCGAGCCTTCACGGCCTACTGGATGCTGGAGGAGCTGGGCGTGCCCTTCGACGTCAGCATCGTGGACATCCGCAAGGGCGAGCAGAAGAAGCCGGAGTACCTGAAGCTCAATCCCGCCGGGAAGGTGCCGACCCTGACCGACGGAGACGTCGTGGTCAGCGAGAACCCCGCCATCGGCATCTATCTGGCCGACCGCTACGGCTACGGCGGGCTGGCCCCGCGCCTGGAGCACAAGGACCGCGGGGCCTATCTGAAGTGGATGGTGTTTGCGACCGCCGTGCTCGATCCGGTGGCGTCGCTGCACGAGGCGAAGATCGACCTGCCGGGGTTCGGCTTCAGCTTCGGGACCTTCGACGACATGGTAGGCGTGCTGCAGGGCGCGCTTTCGGGGCGCAAGTACCTGCTGGGTGACCGCTTCAGCGGCGCCGACGTGGTGCTGGGCGGCTCGATCTCATTCCTGATGCACAAGAAGGTGCTGCCGGAAGATCCGGCCTTCCTCGACTACTACGGCCGCCTCACCGCCCGTCCGGCCTATCACCGCGCCGCTGACGCCACCTGGCCGCCGCACCTGTTCCCGGTGGGCTAGGCTCTGGGTCCCGGATCGGCTCTTCGGCCGTCCGGGGTGACAGGCCCTCTTGTCGCAAGTTGCGAGGACGCCGTCCCCCTCCCGCGTCGCTCTCTCCCGTAACGCCTCGCCGGCGGACCCGAAAGCGCTTGCATCCAAACTGGTGTTGTAGTTGAGTATAACACCAAATCGCTTTAAGGGCGGGAGAGGCCCGATGAACGGGAGCGCTGCCGGGGCCGGGATGCGTGGAAACGAGTCCGAAGGGACGATCCGGGACCAGACATGGATCGAGAGTGGAACGACAGCCAGCCGATCTACCGCCAGCTTCGTGCTCGGGTGGTCGCGATGATCCTCGACGGCGTCCTGAGCGAGGGCGATCCGCTGCCGTCGGTGCGGACCGTCGCCACCGAATACCGGATCAATCCACTGACCGTCCTGAAGGCCTACCAGCAACTGGCGGACGAGCAGCTCGTCGAAAAGCGGCGCGGCCTCGGCATGTTCATCAATGCGGGCGCCCGGAAGCTGCTGGTGCAGGGCGAGCGCCAGAAGTTCCTCGCCGAGCAATGGCCAGAGATCCACGCCACGATCGAACGGCTGGGCCTGACGCCCGAGGACCTGATGCGTCCATCGAAGACCACCGGCGGGGAGGGCTGAGCATGTCGTGCATCGA
>JBOHKZ010000072.1:0-4005 GCA_050729355.1 Phenylobacterium sp.
GGCTGGTTTATCCCTGAGCGAAAGCGCCGAAAACATCGTCTGCGAATGGCTTTCCAAGTTTGCACAAAAGGTCGTCCGTGTGTCTTCGAATAGGGTCAAATGCGGATGCTGACAGCGCCTTGACATGGGCGTCGACTCGCCGAATAATGAGCAGGCAATAAAGTCCCACCAACCGCAAAACCCCGGAAACTTGTGAAACCTGAACCCGATGCTGATTCACTGAAGGATGGTCTGCGCTACGCCTGGAAGTTCATCCGCGCGGTGATCATGCTGGCAGTCGTACTTTGTTTTGAGTACCCCGCGTGGACGGCGGCTTGCTTGAGCGCCCCGCCAGGCCTGGTGGGGTTCTGGTCCGGAGATGGCAACTATCTCGACTCAGCCGGCACTAACGATGGAACTCACACACGCCGGACCAGAAGACGTTGCCCACGAAACGGAACGGAAGGCGCCATCCGGCGTTGTGTGCAGTGATTTGGTTCGGTGACAACTTCATGGTTGCCGCCACCGCCGGGCCGTTCGCAGGATTGACCCTCGCCCGCCAGCCGGGTAGTTATGTTCCGGCCCTGCAAATTCCAGAACGACACTCCAACCCATGACCGGCCCGCCGGCTGGTCTTCGAAGGCGGCCGGTTCAAGCCGGCCAACGCCGTCACGCTGTCGCGCGGCGTGGCCATCGCGCCGATCCTCGGCCTTCTGCTGGCCGGCCGGCATAACACTGCGCTTGGCCTCTACATCGCCGCGGCCTGCACTGACCTGATCGACGGCTGGCTGGCGCGGCGGCAGGGTCAGTCCTCGGCGTTCGGGGCCCAGCTCGACGCGGTGGTCGACAACCTCTTCTCCCTGGCGATCCTGGCGTTCCTGGCCTTGGCCTATCCCGAGCTGGTCGCGCGGCAGTGGTTGGCCTGCGCCATCCTGTTCGGCGGCCCCATCGTCTACCTCGCGGTCTCCTGGTTGATGACTCGGCGCTTCATGATGTTCCACGTCTGGTCGGCCAAGCTGGGCGCGGTGCTGCTCTTCTCGCTTTGGCCGGCCATCGCCGTCACCGGCTGGGACGGTTGGCTATGGCTCAGCGCCGCCGTGGTGGGCCTGAGCCGCCTCGAGCAAGTCATCCTGATCGCTCGGGGCGGCCGCGACCTCGAAGCCGCCCACGGGTTCGTGCCGGTGCGCTCGCCTATTGCCCCTTCGGCTTGAACGCCAGGAACAGGTTGCCGCCGGTCTGGCCGAACATGCCGTAGCCGGAGTTGACGAAGAGCAGGCCGCCGGCCGCGGTGGTCGACGCCGCGTCGATTGCGCCGCCCTTGCCGGCCACGCCGTTCAGGGTGTCGAAGCTCTGCGCCGTGTTAAACGACCACATCTCGTGGCCGTCCTTGGCGTCGAGCACGTGCAGCTTCCCATCGAGGCTGCCCTGGATCACCGTCCCGTCGATGATGGTGAGCGCGTTCGACATGCCGAGCCCGCGCTCGCAGGGCGAGTAGCGGCCCGGAGCCGGGGGCGGCGGGCAGTCGCCCTTGTTGTGGAACGCCCATTTGACGTCGCCCGTCTTGGCGTCGACGGCGTAGACGCCGGCCTTGATGTCGGCTCCCACCGGCTCGTTGGGCAGGCTGCGGCCCGGGTTGGTGATCGGTGCGTAGATGGTGTCCTTGTCGTAGGCGATGCCCCAGTGGATCCCGCCCAGCGCGCCGCCGGTGCCCAGGCCGCGGCGCCAGATCACCTTGCCGCTGGCCGGGTCAAGCGCCCAGAGCGTGCCGGACTTCTGGCCCGCGAACAGAACCTCGCGGCCGTTCGAGAGCTTGGCCAGGATCAGCGAGGCCCCGAAGTCGACGTCGCGGTAGACCGTGTCCTTCACGCAATTGAGCTGGGTCGGCTTCGGGTTCGGGCCGCAGCCGGAGAGGAAGATGTCCATCTCGGTGGCCTGGTGGCTCCAGACCTGCTTGCCGTCCGACAGGCGGACAGCGATCAGGGCGTCGGTGTTCTTGTGGGCCGGCGGCGAGTTGCTCTCGCCGGTGCCGAAGTAGACCAGGCCGCGCTTCTCATCGACGACCGGCGAGTTCCAGATCGGCGCGCCGGACGGTCCGTGCAGCATCTTGCCGTCGCCGCGGTCACGGATCGGCTTGGCGTCCTCCATGGTGTCGTAACGCCACTGTTGGGCGCCGGTCTTCGGGTCCAGCGACAGGACGTAGCCGTGGTTGTCGCAGCAGATCTCGGTGTTCGCTGCGCCGACCGAGATCTCGTACTGGGCGACTGGCACGATGATCCGGTCCTTGAGCACGGTCGGGGTGCCGGTGGTCATCGAGTACTTGTAGGTCCCGACCAGCTTGGTCCAGAGCGCCTTGCCGGTGCGCGCGTCGAGCAGATAGACGCGGCTGTCGAGCCCGGAGAACGCCACCACCGGCGTCCCGTCCTTCAGCACGCCGTAGGCCGCGCTCGTGCGCAGCGGCGCGCCGCCGGGGGTCTGGTAGCTCCACTGGATGCAGGGCTTCTTGGGGTCAGAAATGTCGAGGGCGTACATCGCCCCGGCGTCCGCCACCGGCAGGAACAGGTTGTCGCCGACGATGGCCGGCTGGGTGCGCATGGTGGTGGCGCCCGGGAAAGCGATCGCCCAGGCGAGCTCCATATCGCCAAGCTGGGCGTGGGTCAGGCCGGCTTGCCTGGCGCTGAGGGTGCGGGTGTTGGACCGGTCGTAGCCGAAGGTCGAGACAGTCGCCGGACCCTTCAGGTTCACCTTGGCCCGGTCAGCGGAGCAGGCCATGCCGGCCGCCCAGGTGTCGGTGGTGGGTACGGTGCTGCCGGTCAGCCAGCTGGCCACGGCCGTACGTTCGGCCGCCGACATTCCGAAGCCCTGGGCCTTCATCTTACCCTCGCTGAGGGCGAAGATGATCGTCTGGAAGCGCATGGCCTTCAGGGTCGCCAGCGACGGCGCGCGGCTGGCCTCGGGATTGTCGTGACAGCCGGCGCAGCCCATCCGGTAGAAGGCCTCGCCGTTATTCATCCTCGCTGAGGGCTGGGCCTGCGCTGTGGCCCGTCCGGCGACGCTGGCGGCGCCGAAGCCGATCAACCCTGCAATGGCCACGGCGATCGCCCCGCCAAACGCGGTTTTCGAGATTCCCCAACGCATGTTTCAGCCCCCCAGCTAAGCGCGCCCCGCCGTCCGCGGATAAACATTCGTTTTGAAGGCGCGGCGGCAATAGAGCGCGATCCGGGGTCAGCGCCAAGGGTCTCCGGTCAGTCGCGGCTCCGCAGGCTTAGGGGCGGAGCCGCGGACCGGGATCAGACCGGCTGGCCGCCGGCCAGGTAGTCCATCTTGCCAATCGGCACGCCCTTGCTGCGCAGCAGCGCATAGGCCGTCGTCACGTGGAACAGGAAGTTGGGCAGCGAGAAGTTGAACAGGAATTCCTTGGCCGTGAAGGACAGGGTCCGGCTGGGCAGCTTCAGCTCAATGATGCGTTCCTCGTCGCCGTTCACCTGCTCCGGCTTGATCGTCTGGAGGAAGGCGATGGTCTTGGCGATACGGTCCTTCAGCTCCGGGATGGTGGTCTCGACATCCGGCATGGCCGGGGCGTCGACCCGCGCCAGCCGCGCCGCGCCGCCCTTGGCCGCGTCGCTGGCCAGGTGGATCTGGCGGGGCAGGGGGAACATGTCCTCGGCCAGCTTGGCGTCGGTGTAGGTGGCGAGGTCCGTGCCGCTTTCCAGCCCGTGCGCCGCCGCCTTGTCGAGCAGCGCGTCGAGGTTCTGCAGCATACGGACATAGCCGGGGATCGAGGCTTCGTAGAGGGACAGGGACAAGGCGTTACTCCAATGGCTCAGGTTGGCCCCTCATATGGTGCGGGCGCGCGCCGACGCGAGGCCGGACGGCGAAATAGGCCGCGTCAGATCGGATAGATCGAGGGGTTTCGGACCGCGCCGATATAGCCGAGCGTCGCGGCGCGATGAATGGCCTGCGAGCGGCCCACCACCTGCAGCTTCCCGGCGGCGTTGCGGATGTGGAAGCGGACGGTCGGCATGGAGA
>JBOHKZ010000073.1:0-4696 GCA_050729355.1 Phenylobacterium sp.
GGACCAGGCCTCGCGCCTGCTTGCCGGCGATCCCGCCCGCGCGGCCCGCGAGGCCGAAGCGATCCTCAAGGTCGCCGTGAACCATCCGCCGGCCCTGCTGATCCTGGCCTCCGCGCGCCGACGCCTAGGCGACCCGGCCGCCGCCCGGTCGATCCTGGCCCCGCTGGCCGCGGCCTATCCGCGGGCGGCGCTCACGCAATACGAACTGGGCATGGCGCTGGGCGACCTCGGCGAGACCGCCGCGGCGATCGCCGCGCTGCGCAACGCGGTCAGCCTCAACCGCGAGCTGCCCGAGGCGTGGCAGGCCCTGGGCGAGCGCTTGTTCGCGGAAGGTGACATCGCCGGTGCGGATGCGGCCTTCGCCGAGCACGCGCGCGCCGCGGTTCAGGACCCCGCGCTGAAGGCGGCGGCCCAGGCCCTGTTCGACGGCGACCTCGCGCAGGCCGAACGGCTGCTGCGTGGTCACCTCGCCGTCCGCCCCTCCGACGCCACGGCCGTGCAACTGCTGGCCGAGGTCTTCGCGCGGCTGGGGCGCTACGGCGACGCGGAGATCCTGCTGGAGCGCCTGCTGGCGGCCGACCCCGACCACGACGGCGCCCGTTTCGCCTATGCCGACGCGCTGTTCCGCCAGCAGAAGGGGGCGGAGGCAATTCCACATATCCGCCGGCTGCTGGATCAAAGCCCGGCCGATCCCGCCTACCGCAACCTGATGGCCGCTGCGCTTGGGCTGACCGGCGAGGACGAACAGGCGATCACCATCTACCAGGGCCTGTTGGCCGACTATCCCCGGCAACCGAAGGCCTGGCTGAATTACGGCCACGCGCTGCGGACCGTCGGGCGGCGCGAGGAAGCAATCGCGGCCTACCAACGATGCATCGCGCTCGCCCCATCGCTGGGCGACGCCTACTGGAGCCTGGCCAACCTCAAGGTGGCGTCCTTCGCAGCTGAGCACGTCGCCGCCATGGCCGCCCAACTGGCGCGCCCGGAGCTCCCTGCGATCGACCGGCTCCATCTCCACTACGCCCTGGGCAAGGCCCTGGAAGATCAGGGCGACCACGCGGGCTCGTTCGACCACTACGCCGCGGGCGCCGCACTTCGCCGGGCCGAGGCCCACTACGACGCGGAAGAAACCACGGCGCTGGTGAGGCGGTCGGAGGCGCTCTTCACGCCCGCCTTCTTTGCGGCCCGCGCCGAGGCGGGCTCGCCGTCGCCCGCGCCGATCTTCATCGTCGGACTACCGCGATCCGGGTCGACCCTTGTCGAGCAGATCCTCGCCAGCCATTCGGCGGTCGAAGGCACGATGGAGCTGCCGGACATCGGCCTGATGGCCAAGCGCCTCGGCTTCGGCGACCAATCGGGCGCCTATCCCGCCAGCCTGGACGCCCTCGACCCGCCGGCGTTGACCGCCCTCGGCGAGGCGTTCTTGGAATCCACCGCGGTCCATCGCAAGCTCGGCCGGCCGTTCTTCACCGACAAAATGCCGAACAATTTCCAGCACATCGGCCTCATCCAGCTGATCCTGCCCCAGGCCCGGATCATCGACGTGCGCCGCCATCCGCTGGGGTCTGGCTTCTCCGCCTTCAAGCAGCACTTCGCCCAGGGACAGCCGTTCTCCTACGACCTCGCCGACCTCGGCCGGTACTACCGGGACTACGTGGAGCTGATGGCCCACTTCGACGCCGTGCTTCCGGGGCGAATCTGCCGGGTGGTCTATGAGGACCTCGTGGAGGAGACCGAGCGGGAAGTCCGCCGGCTGCTCGAATATTGCGGTCTGCCCTTTGAAGCGGCATGCCTGAAATTCCACGAGAACCATCGCGCGGTGCGCACCGTCAGTTCGGAACAGGTGCGCCGGCCGATCTTCCGCGAAGGACTCGAGCAGTGGCGCGCCTACGAGCCCTGGCTGGCTCCCCTCAAGCAGGCGCTTGGTCCGGCGCTGGAGACCTGGCGGGCCTGAGGCGGCGCTTCTCCAGGCAATCTCCAATCCTTCTCCAAGCATGCAGGCGTTCCGCGCCCTACGCAGGTCGCTGCGGGGCGTCCACAACCACGGGTACGAACACATGCACACAATCTGTCATGCCGCAGCCGCCGGTCCCTGCGCCCCTATTCGCGCGGCGGCGCCTAATCCTTCCGCATTCGTACAGACTGCCGCATCATGGCCCCGCTTCGTCTGGATGCGCGCAGGCGATCACGGCAATGACGACATCGCATTCAGAGTACCCGGGGAGGCGTCGTAGTTATGGATCGCAATGGGTTGAGCCGCCGCACGCTGCTCGAACGCTTGAGTCTGGTTGGCGGCGTGGGCCTGATGATGGCCGGCATGGAGGCGTTCGGGTACGGGATCGCTTCGGCGAGCAACGCCCCGCCCGCGCTGCCAGGGTCCGCCAAGGGCAGGAAGCTGATCGTTCTCGGCGCCGGCGTCGCCGGCCTGGCCACCGCCATCGAGGCTATGAAGGCCGGCTACGAGGTCCAGGTGATCGAGGCCCGCAGCTTCGCCGGCGGCCGCGCCCAGACGGCCCGCAAGGGTTTCAGCCTGACCGAGCTCGGCGGTGAGACCCAGACCTGCGACTTCGATGAAGGCGGCTACATCAACCACGGGCCCTGGCGGATCCCCTATCACCACCGCTCGACCCTGCATTACGCCAAGACCCTGGGCGTGCCGCTGGAGGTCTTCGTCAACGACAACGACGCTTCCTACCTGTTCTTCGAGAACGGCAAGGGACCGCTCAAGGCCAAGGCTGTGCGCAAGGGCCAGATCGCCGCCGACGCCCAAGGTCACGCCGCCGAGATGCTGGCCAAGGTGGCCAAGAAGGGCGGTCTCGACGACATGGTCACCGCCGACGACCGTGACCGGCTGGTCGCCTACCTAATCAACGAAGGCTACCTCTCGCCGAAGGACCTGACCTACGCCGGCACGGAAGGCCGCGGCTTCGAGATCGATCCCGGCGCGGGCGTCGATCCCGGCCCTGGTAAGGCGTCGACGCCGTTCTCGATGACCGACGTCCTGAACTCCGGCGCCTGGCGGGTGCTGGCCTCGGTCGCCTCCTACGACCAGCAGCGGACCATGTTCCAGCCCTCCGGCGGCATGGACCAGATCGCCAAGGCCATGGAGAAGAAGGTCCAGCCCGCGATCCGCTATTCCACCGTCGTCGAGAAGGTCACCCAGAACGCCGCCGGCGTGGAGGTCTTCGTCGTCGACGGCGCCGGCAAGAAATCGTCGGTGAAGGGCGACTACATCGTCTGCACCATCCCGCTCTCGGTGCTGCGCTCGATCGACATGCAGGTCTCGCCGCGCTTCAAGCAGGCGATCGGCGCGCCGGCCTATGCGCCGGTCGGCAAGATCGGCCTGCAGATGAAGCGCCGGTTCTGGGAAGAGGACGACCACATCTACGGCGGCCACATCTACACCGACAATCCCGACATCCTGACCATCTCGTTCCCGTCCTGGGGCTGGATGGGGAACAAGGGCGTGCTGCTGGGCTACTACAATTTCGGAGGCAACGCCGCGAAGGTCAGCGCCAAGACGCCGGCGGAGCGGGCCGCCTTCGCGGTCGCCTTCGGTAATAAGGTGATGCCGCAGTACGCTGAAAACTATGAGAAATCCTTCTCGGTCGCCTGGCACCGCGTGCAGTACAACCTGGGCGGCTGGGTCGAGTGGAACGAGCAGACCCGCAAGGACGAGTACCCCGTGCTCTGCGAACCCGACGGGCGCATCTATCTGGCCGGTGAGCACATCAGCTACATCACCGGCTGGCAGGCCGGCGCCATCGAGTCGGCCTGGCAGCAACTGGCCAAGATCCACAAGCGGGTGCAGGCGGCCTAAGGGGGATGAGAGCATTGGATTTGCGTATCGCGGCCGCCGCCCTGGCCATCGCGGGACTGTTTGGCGTTCAGTCGGCAGGCGCCCAGCCAACCGGCGAGCAGCTCTACAACGACAACTGCGCCGCCTGTCACCAGAAGGCCGGGCAAGGCATCCCCGGCGCCTTCCCGGCGCTCAAGGGCGACAAGATCGCGCTTGGCGATGAGAAGACCGTGGCCTTCCTGCTGCTCACCGGGCGGGGCGGCATGCCGGCCTTCAAGGACAGCCTGTCGGACGGCGAGCTCGCGACGATCATGACCTATGTCCGCGCCGCCTGGGGCAACAAGGGCAAGGCGATCGCGCCGGCGATCTTCGCCAAGGCGCGGACCGGGCCGCCACCGTCCACCAGGCTGCAGGCCCACTAGTCCAGGCCACGACCGCGGCCGGTCGCGCCTCAACGAGGTGGCGGCCGCGCCGCGAAGCTGGTTTCCTGGCTGCGGCCCTGGAGGGAAACGGCATGGACGGAACCTACGATCGCAACAACCGCCCGGACCTCTCCGCCTACTGGATGCCGTTTACCGCCAACCGGCAGTTCAAGGCTGATCCGCGCCTGCTGGTTTCGGCCTCCGGCATGTACTACCGCGACGAGGATGGCTGCGAGATCCTGGACGGGACCTCAGGCCTCTGGTGCTGCAACCTTGGCCACGCGCGCCCGGAGATCGCCGACGCCGTCTCCCGCCAATTGATGACGCTGGATTACGCGCCCTCGTTCCAGATGGGCCACCCGATCGCCTTCGACTTCACCTCGGCGCTGGCGAAGATCGCGCCTGTCGGCCTTGACCGGATATTCCTCACAAACTCCGGATCGGAGTCGGTCGACACCGCCCTGAAGATCGCCCT
>JBOHKZ010000074.1:0-5380 GCA_050729355.1 Phenylobacterium sp.
GCCCCCGGCCGCGCGTCCTAGATAAGCCGGGTCCGTCCGAGGTCGTCTTGAGTTCAGTCGCCGTAACCGCACCGCCGAGCCTGGCTCGGCAGGCCAATGAGATCGTTGGCGACCTGACGCGGCCGAAGCCGTGGGTCTACTGGTGCGACCTGGCCGCGACGGCGCTCATCCTCTACCTGAGCCTCTTCCTGGCCGCGACGCTTGCGACCCCCGCGCTCGTCCTGCTGGCGGCGGCGATCGCCGTCCTCGCGCTCTATCGCGCGATCAGCTTCATCCATGAGCTCACCCACCTGCGCCCCGGCGCCGTTCCCGGCTTCCACCTGGGCTGGAACGCCCTGATCGGCGCCCCCTTCCTCACCCCCTCGCTGATGTACGAGGGCGTGCACATGCTGCACCATGCGAAGGACCGCTACGGGACCCATGAAGACCCCGAGTATCGGCCGCTCGCCCGGCTGCCGGCCCGCCAGCTGGCGCTCTTCCTCGGGATCGCGATCCTGGCGCCGCTCGGGGTCTATCTCAGGTTCGCGGTGATCGCGCCGCTCTCGCTGCTGATCCCGCCGCTGCGGCGGCTGGCCACGGGGCGATTGTCGGCGATGACCATCAATCCCGCCTTCGTACGGCGAGACCTGGAGCGGGCGCGCACCCAGGCCTGGCTCGCCCAGGAGATCGCCTGCTGGCTCTGGAGCTGGGCGCTCACTGCGCTCACGGCGGCGCACGTCATCCCGGGGCGCGTCGTGCTGACCGCCGCGGCCGTCTACGCCGTCATGGCCGCGCTCAATCAGGTCCGCACCGCCGTCGCCCATGCGTGGGAGAGCGAGGGGGAACGCATGAGCTTTCGCGACCAGTTCCTGGATACCGTCAACGTGCCGCCGCCGGCCCTGCTGCCGATGCTCTGGGCGCCGGTCGGCCTGCGCTACCACGCCCTGCACCACCTGATGCCCAGGCTGCCCTACCACAACCTCGCCGCCGCCCATCGCCGGCTGGTGGCGACCCTGCCTGCGGACAGCGACTATCGGCGCGTCGAGCAGCGCGAGCTCGCCCCGGCCATGGCCAGGCTGGTGCGGCGCATGCGTTCGCGCGACCTGACGGCGGCCTGAGCCCGCTCAGGCGTCTTCGCTGGCCAGTTTCTCGATACTCTTGGCCGCCGCTTCCAGGGCGGTGACGGCGCGCATCTCGACGCGGGCGCGGTCAGCCTGGGCGCGGCTCATCTCGGCCTGCAGCGACGCCAGGCGGCTCCGCGCGTCCGACAGTTCGTCGGCCAGCAGCAGCGCGCCCATCAGGAACAGCCGGGTGTCGCCCAGCTGGCCCATGTCCTGGCTGACCTCGCGCACCTGGCGGTCGAACAGCTTGGCGAGGTCGATCAGGTGCTGTTCCTGGCCGTCCTCGCAGCCCACGGCGTAGGGCCTGCCGTTCACCTCGACGTTGATCTGGCCCATGGCTCAGTGCTCCGCCAAAGAAGATGGATCGGGCGCGGCGCCGTTCAGCGCGGCGCGGATTTGGACGATCGCCCGGCCGAGCGCGGCCGAGGCCTCGGCGCCGGCTTCCTCAAGCTCGCGCTCGCGGGCCCGGGCCTCGTCCAGCTGGGCCGCCAGGTTGGCGCGGTCCTGGTCGAACAGCCCGCCCGCTTCGGCGCCGGCCGTCTTCAGACGCTCCGCCAACCGCTGCTCAAGCACGTGCACGGCCCGTTCCAGCCGTTTGGCCGCCAGGTCCAAGGCGCTCTCGCTGCCGTTCATCGCTGTCCTCCGGAAAAACTCGAGGCTTCAAAACTATAGACCTGCGTCGGCTTGCTTCGGAAGCGTGCCCTTTTGTGGGCGCCGGGGGTTTCGCGACAACCTGCCTTTCTTGACCCCTGCCCGCTCGCGTGCGACCCCGCCTGCCATTCCTTAACGCCGGACGATTCAGCACCCGATGCCAGCCGATCTGAAGACCATGGCCGACGCCATCCGCGTGCTTTCGATGGACGCGGTCCACAAGGCGAAGTCCGGCCACCAGGGCATGCCGATGGGCATGGCCGACGTCGCGACCGTCCTGTTCACGAAATTCCTCAAGTACGACGCCGCCAGGCCGGACTGGGCCGACCGCGACCGCTTCGTGCTTTCGGCCGGCCACGGCTCGATGCTGCTCTACGCCCTGCTGCACCTGACCGGCGTCAAGGCCGTGACCATGGAGCAGATCAGGAACTTCCGGCAGCTCGGCTCCAACACCCCCGGCCACCCGGAGTACGGCCACACCCCCGGCGTCGAGACCACCACCGGCCCGCTGGGCCAGGGCCTGGCCAGCGCCGTCGGCATGGCGATGGCCGAGCGCCACGTGAACGCCCGCTTCGGCGATGCGCTTGTTGACCACCGCACCTGGGTGATCGCCGGCGACGGCTGCCTGATGGAGGGCGTCAGCCACGAGGCGATCAGCCTCGCCGGCCGGCTGAAGCTCGCCAAGCTCACCGTCCTGTTCGACGACAACAACACGACCATCGACGGCGAGGCGACCATCTCGGAGACCGGCGACCAGCTCGCCCGCTTCAAGGCCGCGGGCTGGGCGGTGAAGGCGGTCGACGGCCACGACACCGGCAAGACCGCCGCCGCCATGCGCTGGGCGACCCGCCAGGACCGCCCGACGATGATCGCCTGCAAGACCAAGATCTCGAAGGGCGCCGGCCGCAAGGAAGGCGACCCCCACAGCCACGGCTACACGCTCTTCGACGACGAGATCGCCGACGCGCGCCTGGCCATGGGCTGGACCGCCGCGCCCTTCACCGTGCCGGACGAAGTGCTGAAGCCGTGGCGCGCCGCCGGCCGCAAGGGCGCCAGGGTCCGCAAGGCCTGGGAAGCCGCCCTGGCTGCCTCCAACCTGCGCTCCGAGTTCGAGCGCGCCATGGCGGGCGACCTGCCGGTGGGCGCCTTCGAGCGGATCGACGCCCACATCGCCAAGGCCGAGGCCGACAAGCCCGCCGCCGCGACCCGCCAGCACTCCGGCTCGGCGCTGGCCGAACTGGTCCCGGCGATCCCGGAAATGGTCGGCGGCTCGGCCGACCTGACCGGCTCCAACAACACCATCGTCAAGGGCATGGCGCCCTTCGACCTACCTGACTACGCCGGCCGCTACGTCCACTACGGCGTGCGCGAGTTCGGCATGGCCGCGGCGATGAACGGCATGGCGGTGCACGGCGGGGTGATCCCCTATTCCGGGACCTTCCTGGTGTTCTCCGACTACAGCCGCCCGGCGATCCGCCTGGGCGCGCTGATGGGCATCCGCGTGATCCACGTGATGACGCATGACAGCATCGGGGTCGGCGAAGACGGCCCGACCCACCAGCCGGTCGAGCACGTGGCCTCCCTGCGCGCGATCCCCAACCTCAACGTCTTCCGCCCCGCAGACGCGGTCGAGGCGGCCGAGTGCTGGAAACTCGCCCTGGAGGCCCGCAAGACACCCTCGGTCATGGCGCTTTCCCGCCAGAAGGTCCCGGCGGTCCGCACCGTGGTCGCCGGCGAGAACCTCTCCGCGCGCGGCGCCTACCAGCTGGCCGGCGCCGGTCACCCCGCCCAGGTGACGATCTTCGCGTCCGGCACCGAGGTCTCCGTCGCCATGGCCGCCCGCGACCTCCTGGAGGCCGAGGGCATCGGCGCCCGGGTGGTCTCGACGCCGTGCTGGGAGCTCTTCGACGCCCAGCCCAGCGACTACCGGGCCCAGGTGATCGGCGAGACCGACGTCCGCGTGGCCGTGGAAGCCGGGGTGCGCCAGGGTTGGGAACGCTTCATCGGCGAGAACGGCGCCTTCGTCGGCATGACCGGCTTCGGCGCCAGCGCCCCCGCCGAGGTCCTCTACAAACACTTCGGCATCACCGCCGAAGCCGTCGCCGCCGCGGCCAAGGACAAGCTCTAGGCCTGCTCCTTTTTCTTCTGCGGGTAGGGATAGATCATGAAGCTCGGCACGCCGCTCTCGCCCTCCGCCGTCAAGGTGATGCTGCTGGGCTCGGGCGAGCTCGGCAAGGAAGTGGCCATCGAGCTGCAGCGCCTGGGCTGCGAGGTGATCGCCGTCGACCGCTACGCCGACGCCCCGGCGATGCACGTCGCGCACCGCAGCCACGTCATCGCCATGACCGACGCCGCGGCCCTGCGCGCCCTGGTCGAGGCCGAGCGCCCGCACCTGATCGTGCCGGAGATCGAGGCCATCGCCACCGACGAGCTGGTGCGCATCGAGGCCGAGGGGCTGGCGACCGTCATCCCCACCGCCCGCGCCGCCCAGCTCACCATGAACCGCGAGGGGATCCGCCGCCTCGCCGCCGAACAGCTCAAGCTCCCCACCAGCGCCTACGCCTTCGCCTCCACCGAGGCCGAGCTGGCGGCCGGCGCGGAGAAGGTCGGCTTCCCCTGCTTCGTGAAGCCGGTGATGAGCTCGTCCGGCAAGGGGCAGTCCTTCGTCGAGACGCCCGACGCGATCGCCGCAGCCTGGACGTACGCCCTGGAGTCCGGCCGGGTCGAACAGGCGCGCGTCATCGTCGAGGGCCTGGTGAAGTTCGACTTCGAGATCACCCAGCTCACCGCGCGCTCGCTCGGCCCCGACGGCCAGGTCGTGACCAGCTTCTGCGATCCCATCGGCCACCGACAGGTGAAGGGCGACTATGTGGAAAGCTGGCAGCCGCAGGCGATGACCCCCGCCGCGCTCGCCGAGGCCCGCCGGATCGCCGGCCAGGTCACCGCCGAGCTGGGTGGGGTGGGCATCTTCGGCGTCGAACTCTTCGTCCGCGGCGACGAGGTGCTGTTCTCAGAGGTCAGCCCGCGGCCGCACGACACCGGGCTCGTCACGCTCATCACCCAGCACCAGAGCGAGTTCGCCATCCACGCCCGCGCCATCCTGGGCCTGCCGGTGGACGTGAGCCTGCGCGAGCCGGGCGCCAGCGCAGTGATCTACGGCGGCATGGACGCCAAGGGCATCGCCTTCGAAGGCGTCACCGAAGCCCTGGCCGTCACCGGCGCGGACCTGCGCCTGTTCGGCAAGCCCGAGAGCTTCCTGCGCCGCCGCATGGGCGTCGCCCTCGCCCGCGCCGCCGACACCGACGAAGCCCGCGCCCGCGCCGCCGAAGCCGCGAGCAAGGTGCGCCCGGTCGGGGTTTAGCCCCAACGCACCCCACGGATTGTCATCCCGGACGGCCAAAGAGCCGATCCGGGACCCAGGGTCACACGCACTGCATCGGCCCCTGGGTCCCGGGTCTCCGCTTTGCTGCACCCGGGATGACAGTCGGAGATGTGAAATTCCACCCCCAGGGCCGTCGGCTCCGGCAACCCGGTCCCGAACTGAACCAGCGCCGCTCGGCCCGGGTTTTGCAGGCGGCGCGGGCGACATCAGGCGTTCGCAAGGACGCTACAGACTATCAACCCGGGAC
>JBOHKZ010000075.1:0-16862 GCA_050729355.1 Phenylobacterium sp.
CGCAAGGGCGCGCCCTTTTCTTATGCCGGCAAGCTTCCGTGGCGTCAGCGTAGATGTCTGGAATTTAAGAACAAACCCGTTGACGCCCTGGTGGGTGTCCCGCACGGTTCCTGCCAAGGGGCGGACGGCTGTTGCTACGGTCGGAACGTCTCACGCCGCGAGATAGCGGCAGGAGGAAACATGGCGAAGGACTGCTCTGTCCCCCAGATCGCGGCCGCGCGCCCGTGAGCCGGCGCTCATGACGCAAGGCGTGCCTGTGCCTCCGCCCCTGGGCATCGCGGTCAAGCTGACCTACGGCATGGGCTCGGTGGCCTACGGGGTCTCGGCGGCAGTGCTCTCCGCCGCCGTCCTGCAGCTCTACTTCAACCAGGTCATCGGCCTGCCCGCCGTCTGGGTGGGCTTTGCCATCATGGTCTCGCTGCTGGCCGACGTGGTCCTGGACCCGCTGGTCGGCCACTTCTCCGACAACCTGCGCTCGCCCTGGGGCCGGCGACACCCCTTCATGTACGCCTCGGCCATTCCCGCGGCCGTCTTCTTCTACTTGCTCTGGCATGCGCCCCGCGGCCTCGACGGCACGGCGCTGCTGGTCTTTGCAGTGGCGATGCTGATCGCCGTGCGGGTGTCGGTGGCGACCTACGAGATCCCGTCGACGGCGCTCACCCCGGAACTGGCCCCGGACTACGACAAGCGCACGTCGCTCCTCGCCTACCGCTGGTTCTTCGCCATCTCGGCGATCGCGGTGGTCCAGATCCTGCTCTACGTGGTCTACCTGCGGCAGGACGCCGACAACCCGCTGGGCGTGCTGAACCGCGACCGCTACGCCCAGTTCGGGACCATGGCGGCCATCGTCATGCTCGTCTGCATCCTGGTCTCCAGCGCCGCCACCCACAGCCGAATCCCCTATCTTCATCGCCCGCCGGTGCGGAAGACCTCCCTCGGCCAGACCGTTCGCGAGATCGGCTCGGTGTTCGCCAATCCGGCGCTGCTGGTGCTGATGGGCGCCAACATCCTCGGCGGGTCGGGGCTCGGGATCACGGTGGCGCTGTCGAACTACTTCTACCTGCACCTCTGGCACCTGAAGCCGCAGATGATCGGGCCCCTGGCTTCGGGCGGGCTGCTGGCCTCCGTGATCGGGGTGTTCCTTGCGCCGTTCCTGGCGGGCCGCTTCGGCAAGAAGCGCGCGATGCTCGGGCTGCTGGCGTTCTCGGTGTTCGCCGGGCTGCTGCCGATCTCGGGCCGCCTCCTGGGGATCATGCCGCCCAACGGCACGACCTTGCTCTACATCCTGCTCTTCGGCGACGTGGTGCTCGCCGCGGCGGTCGGCCTCATGGGCGTGGTCATCCTGACCTCCATGGTCGCCGACGTCGTGGAGGACCAGCAGGTCAGGACGGGGGTGCGCTCGGAAGGCGTGCTGTTCGCCGCCAACGGCCTGGTGCCGAAGTTCACCGTCGGGCTGGGCGCCTTCATCGCCGGTTCGCTGATCTCACTGGTGGGCTTCCCGGTGAAGGCGGTGCCCGGGACGGTCGACCCCGAAATCGTGCGCCACCTGGCGCTCTACTACATCCCGTGCGTGATCCTGCTGAACGGCGGATCGGTCGTGGCGCTGAGCTTCTACAAGATCGACCGCGCCACCCACGAGCGCAACGTCGCCCACCTGCGTGAGGCCGCCGCTCTCGCCGATATCGCGGAAATCGAACCCGGGACCAGCCGCGCCGCCGAATAGGGCCGAAGGCATCAAGGAGGCTTCGTGTCGACAGACGCAGCGATCAATCCCACCGCCCGGCGGCTCGGCTTCCCCACGCGCTTCTTCTACGGCTTCGGCTCGGTGGCCTTCGGGGTGAAGGACAACGGCTTCTCCTACTTCCTGGCCTTCTTCTACGCCCAGGTGGTCGGACTTCCCGCCGAGACGGTGGGCCTGGCGATCATGCTGGCCCTGGTGATCGACGCCTTCATCGACCCGATCGTCGGCCAGCTCTCGGACAACACCCGCTCGCGATGGGGCCGCCGACACCCCTGGATGTATGCGGCGGCCATCCCGGTGGCGGTCTCCTACCTCCTGCTCTGGAACCCTCCGAAGGGCTGGGACCACTCGGCCCTCGTGGTCTATCTGGTCGCCACCGCCGTCCTGATCCGCAGCTTCATCAGCTGCTACGAAATCCCCTCGGCCGCGCTCGCCGCCGAGCTGACGACCGAATACGACGAGCGCACGCGGCTGCTCAGCTACCGCTACCTGTTCGGATGGATCGGCGGGCTGGCGATGTACGGCCTGGCGCTCGCGGTCTTCCTGAAGCCCACGGCGGAATTCCCCGTCGGCCAGCTCAATCCCGCGGGCTACGCCCACTACGGCCTGTTTGCGGGCGGACTGATGCTGTTCGCGATCCTAGTGACCGCCATCGGCACTCACCGCCAGATCCCGTTCCTGCGTGAGCCGCCGCAGCAGCGGGTGACCATCGGACGGCTGGCGCGGGAGATGGCCGGCGCCGTCAACAACCGCAACTTCCTGATGATCCTGGCGTCCAGCTTCTTCCTCTATGCCGGCATCGGCCTGGGCTTCTCGATCAACCTCTACTTCTCGACCTACTTCTGGGAATTCTCCTCGACCGAGATCGCGCTCTTCACCTTCGCGAGCCTGACCGCCGCCATCCTGGCCTTCACCGTGGCGCCCCGCATCGCGCAACGGTTCGAGAAGAAGCCGGCCGCCATGCTGCTGATCCCGGCGGGACTCCTGGGATCGATCGCACCGATCGTCCTTCGCCTGTTGGGCGCCTTCCCGGGCAACGATTCCCCGTGGATTTTCGGGATTGTCTTCGTCACCACGATCTTCGGCGTCGGCCTCGGCATCGTCGCCAACATCCTTTTCTCGTCGATGATCGCGGACGTGGTGGAAGACTCCGAACTCAGGACCGGCCGACGCCAGGAAGGCGTGTTCTTCGCGGCCATCGCCTTCATCAACAAGGCGGTGTCGGGCCTCGGCATCTTCGCGTCCGGCCTGATCGTGGGCGCGATCCACTTCCCGCGCGGCGCCAAGCCCGGGACCATCGATCCGGAAATCATCCGCAACCTGGGCCTCGTCTACGTGCCCACCCAGCTGGTGCTCTACGGCACGGCGACCCTGCTGCTGCTCGGCTACGGCATCAGCCGCGCCAGCCACCACGAGACCCTGCGCAAGCTGGCGGCCGCCGCGGACCTCGCCGCAGAAGGCGAGCCGCCGTCGTCGACCGCGAAGCTCAGCTAGCCTTGGCTACTTCTCGAAAATGCCGGTCATCAGCGGCCGCACGAACACGGCCGGCGCGGCCTTCTGCCTGACGCCCGGCACCCAGACGCCGAGCTCGGCGCCGGCATTCAGGGTGGCGTTCAGCATCTGAGCGGCGATGAACGGGTCGATCGGCCGGATCGAGCCCTCGGCGATCCCGTCGGAGATCATCGAGCCGAAGCGGTCGGAGACCCGGTTCGAATGCTGCACCATCTGCAGCCGGATCGGCTCGGGCAGCGCGGCGAAGGCCGAGGAGCGCAGCAGCGGGCCGTATTCCGAGAGCTGGTACTCGGCCAGCGCGGCGGCGGCGCTGATCAGCCGCGTCCACTGGTCGCCCGGCAGCGCCATGGCCAGGCGCTGGACCCGAGTCATCACCTCGAAGGTCCGCTCGAAACAGGCCACCACCAGGTCATCCTTGGCCTCGTTGTGGTGATAGAAGCTGCCCTTGGTGACGTTGAGCTCGGCGGAGATCTTGTCCACAGAGGCGCCGCGATAGCCGCGCGAATTGATCAGGCGGGTGGCGGCCAGCAGGAAGGTTTCGCGGCTCATCTCATGTCGGTCGCGCGGCGCGAGCTCGGTCACCGCGATATGCTGCGGCTGCCAGACGGAATTCTCTCCGGCCATGCCGCCGATCAGGATGTCGTACATCCGCTCGCGCAGCCGTGGGTAGTCCTCGGGGTCGTACTTCGGAAGCCACGCCGAGGCCCAGAAGAGCTGCTCCAGCAGCATGTGGGTGCGCGCCGTGCGGCGGCCGCGCGACAGCCAGGCGAGGTCGGGGGCGTCGAAGATCTGCCGCAGCCCGCGGAACATCTTCATGAAAGCGGCCGAGACGCCGGCCCGTTGCGGCTGGTTCAGCGCGCGCAGGTCCGACAGCACTGGCAGCGGCGGAACCTCACCCACCGCCGAGCGGCGCGCCCGATCGAGGTACAGGGTCAGCAGTCGGTGCAACCGGGCCTGCGGCGTCTGTTCGGCGAGTGACGACTCGACCATCGCCGTCAGCGCCTCGACGCCGCGCAGCATGCAGGCCGCGGCCAGGTCGTCCTTGCGCTTGAAATAGTAGGTGACGCTGGTGGTCGAGAGGTCGACGGCGGCGGCGGCCACGCCGAGCGTCAGGCCCTTCACGCCACGGCGGTTCAGGATCAGCGTTGCGGCGTCGAGGATCGCCTCGCGCTTGCGTTCGAACCGGTCTGTCGATCGGACCACAGCGCGATGGGCCATTGGCGCACGCTCCTTCAACGAATGTCGAAATGTGCGCACGTAAACCTGCGCCGCGCCAGTAATCTGCGGTCGTGTTTTCGATCTGTGGACCGCGTCAGGTGTCGGAGAAACCGAACGGCGCGCTGGTGCGGCGGATGTCGTCCGGCAGGATCTGGCGTCCGATCGGCGGGGCCGACCTGGCGGTGCATTCCGTGCGGTGACAGATGCGGCAGGTGACCCCGATCGGCGTCGCCGATTCCGGACCGCCGCTGGCCCCATCCCGGGTGTAGATCAGCCGGCCGGCGTGCTCCTCGGCGCACCCCAGGGCGATGGCCCGCTCGACGCGGGGCTTGCCGAAACCACCGCCGCCGGCGGTCACCGTACGGGCGATCGAGAAGAAGCGCTGGCCGTCCGGCAGCTCCAGCCACTGGGTGACGATCTGGCGGGGCGTGCGGAAGGCCTGGTGGACGTTCCACAGCGGACAGCCGCCGCCGTGGCGGGCGAACGGGAAGCCGGCGCTGTCCAGCCGCTTGGAGACATTGCCCGCCTCGTCGACCCGGATGAAGAAGAACGGAACCCGCTCCTGTCCCGGCTTCTGCAGCGTGGTCAGGCGGTGGGCGGTCTGCTCGAAGCTGGCCCCGAACTGGCGTGCGATCGCCTCCACGTCATAGCGGCGCGTCTCCACCGCCCGGGCGAAGGCGGAATAGGGCATCAGGATCGCGGCCGCCGCATAGCTGGCCAACGCGCGGCGGGTCAGCCGTTCGCCGCTGTCCGTGCTGAAGCTGCCTTCCTCGACCACCGCGTCGACGTCGGCGGTCATCTCCAGGTAGGCGAGTTGCAGGGCCAGTTGGAAGGTCTGGCTGGCGTTGTCGAGCTCGTCGCTGAGCAGGATCTCGCGGCGGTGCCGGTCCAGCCTGCGGGTCGATCCGACCATGACCTCCGGCGGCAGCCGCCGGACGCGCAGGTCGTGGCGGGCCTTGAAGTACCCGACCAGACCGTCATGCCCCGCGACCGCCTGGGCCAGCCGTTCGGCCGCGTCGTCCAGGCTCGGGAAGCTGTTGCGGCGAGCCTCGAGGAAGCGCCGCGATTCCGCGACCGGATCGGAGGGCTCGGCGCCCACGCCAGCGGCCTGCGGTTCGGCCCCCCGGTCGGCGAGCGCGAGCTGCTCTTCGCGATAGGCGGTGTAGAGCCGCAGCAGCGCCTCGGTGATGCCGGGGAAGTTTGTGGTGACGTCGGCGGTCTCCAGCGACGGCAGGTCGATGTCGGCGAACATCGGATCCTTCAGCACGGCCTGCAGCCGGATGGTCTCGTCGGTCCCGGCGCCCGCGGCCAGCGCCGCCATGTCCAGCTTGTAGGTCTGCGCCAGGCGCAGCAGCACCTCGGCGCTCAGCGGCCGGTGATTGCGCTCCAGAAGCGCGATGTAGGAGGCCGAGACCTCAAGGTCCGCCGCCATGTCGGCCTGAGTCAGGCCGAGGTCCCGCCGCAGCCGGCGCAGGCTGGGTCCTACATACAGTCGTCGGTCGGTCGCCATCGTCGTAAGGTCCCGTAAGTGCGATCCTTACAACATTACATGAAGGGCTTGTAAAGTATGACAGCTCGACCCCGCGAGCCCTTCCCTGGCGCCCCGCTTGCACGCTACCGGCACGGACAACTTGTACCGACCAATCGGGGACACCGTCTGATGGCTTACCAGGACCACATCATCGAGATGAGCCAGCTCATCAAGAGCAAGAGCGGCACGTGGGACGGCATCGACGCCGAGGGCGTGTCGCGGATGCGTCTGCAGAACCGCTTCAAGACCGGCCTCGAGATCGCGCGCTACACCGCCGACATCATGCGCAAGGACATGGCGGCCTATGACGCCAACCCGGCCAACTACACCCAGTCGCTGGGCTGCTGGCACGGCTTCGTCGCGCAACAGAAGCTGATCTCGATCAAGAAGCACTTCGGCACGACCGACCGCCGCTACATCTACCTGTCCGGCTGGATGGTCGCCGCCCTGCGCTCCGACTTCGGCCCGCTCCCCGACCAGTCGATGCACGAGAAGACCTCGGTGCCCGCGCTGATCGAAGAGATCTACACCTTCCTGAAGCAGGCCGACGCCCGCGAGCTCGGCATGCTGTTCCGCGACCTCGACGCCGCCCGCGACGCCGGCGACAAGGCCAAGGAACAGAAGCTGCTCGACGCGATCGACGGCTTCGAGACCCACGTCGTTCCGATCATCGCCGACATCGATGCTGGCTTCGGCAACGCGGAAGCCACCTATCTGCTGGCCAAGAAGATGATCGAAGCGGGCGCCTGCGCCCTGCAGATCGAGAACCAGGTCTCCGACGAAAAGCAGTGCGGCCACCAGGACGGCAAGGTCACGGTCCCGCATGAGGACTTCCTCGCCAAGGTCCGCGCGTGCCGCTACGCCTTCCTCGAGCTGGGCGTGGACAACGGCATCATCGTCAC
The DNA here is from genome assembly GCA_050729355.1 of Phenylobacterium sp. GTDB lineage: Bacteria > Pseudomonadota > Alphaproteobacteria > Caulobacterales > Caulobacteraceae > Phenylobacterium. The sequence continues at coordinate 6,905 of JBOHKZ010000075.1, forward strand.
CCGCACCGACAGCCTGGGCGCCGGCCTGACCAAGCAGATCGCCGTCAGCCACACGCCGGGCGACATCGGCGACCAGTACAACAGCTTCCTCGACTGCGAAGAGATCGCGCCCGCCGACATGAAGAACGGCGACGTGGTCATCAACCGCGGCGGCAAGCTGCTGCGTCCCAAGCGCCTGCCGTCCAACCTCTTCCAGTTCCGCGAAGGCACCGGCGAGGACCGCTGCGTCCTCGACTCGATCACCTCGCTGCAGAACGGCGCCGACCTTCTCTGGATCGAGACGGAAAAGCCCCACATCGAGCAGATCGCCGGCATGGTCGACCGCATCCGCGAAGTCGTCCCGAACGCCAAGCTCGCCTACAACAACTCGCCCTCGTTCAACTGGACGCTGAACTTCCGTCAGCAGGTCTATGACGCGTGGAAGACGGCCGGCAAGGACGTCTCCGGCTACGACCGCGAGAAGCTGATGAGCGTGGATTACGACACCACCGAACTCGCCGCCGAGGCCGACGAACGCATCCGCACCTTCCAGGCCGACAGCGCCAAGCGGGCGGGGATCTTCCACCACCTGATCACGCTGCCGACCTACCACACAGCCGCGCTCTCGACCGACAACCTGGCCAAGGAATACTTCGGCAGCCAGGGCATGCTGGGCTACGTGCTGGGCGTCCAGCGCCAGGAGATCCGCCAAGGCATCGCCTGCGTGAAGCACCAGAACATGTCGGGCTCCGACATTGGCGACGACCACAAGGAATATTTCGCCGGCGAAGCGGCCCTGAAGGCCGGCGGCGTGCACAACACGATGGGTCAGTTCGCCTAGGCGGACCGGCTCCAAGAAACTCTGGGCTCCCGCCATGTGGCGGGGGCCTTTCTTTTTCTGGGCGCCCGGCATGTTTCTGACGCCTGGTCGCCACGCCCTTTCCTAGAGCCCGGTCGAGTTCATGGACATTTCCAGTTCCCTTTCGGTTGACGACATCCTGCACGCCTTCGTGGAGCAGGAGCTGCTGCCCGGGACCGGCCTAGCGCCGGCCGCGTTCTGGTCCGCGCTGGAAGCCATCCTCGCCGACTTCACGCCCCGCAACGCCGAGCTGCTGGCCCGCCGCGACGACCTGCAGGCGCAGATCGACGCCTGGTGGAAAGAGCGCCGCGGCAAGCCGCTGGACGTCGCCGAAGAGACCGCGTTCCTGCGCCAGATCGGCTACCTGCTGCCCGAGCCGCCGGCCTTTCAGATCGGCACCCAGAACGTGGACCCCGAGATCGCCAAGGTCGCCGGCCCGCAGCTCGTGGTCCCGGTCTCCAACGGCCGCTTTGCGCTCAACGCCGCCAACGCGCGCTGGGGCAGCCTCTATGACGCGCTCTACGGCACCGACGCCCTGGAGCCGCCGGTCGCCGGCGCCAAGGGCTACGACACCGCGCGCGGCGACAAGGTCATCGCCTTCGCCCGCGGCCTGCTGGATCGGGTGGCGCCGCTGGCGTCCGGGTCGCATGCCGACGCCGTCGGCTACAGCATCGACAAGGGCGCGCTCACGGTTCGCCTGAAGGACGGCCAAGTCGCGGCGCTCGCGACGCCGGGCCAGCTCGCGGGCTGGCGCGGGGCGGCCGAGGCGCCGCAAGGCGTCTTGCTCAGCCACAACAGCCTGCACCTCGAAATCCTGATCGACCGCACCCATTCGATCGGCAAGGACGACCCGGCCGGCGTCGCCGACGTGCTGGTCGAGGCGGCGCTGACCGCCATCCAGGACTGCGAGGATTCCGTCGCTGCGGTGGACGCCGAGGACAAGGCGAACGTCTACCGCAACTGGCTGGGCCTGATGCGCGGCGACCTCTCCGCCACCTTCGCCAAGGGCGGCAAGACCGAGACGCGCCGCCTGGACGAGGACCGCCGCTACACCGCCGCCGATGGTAGTGAGCTGACCCTGCGCGGCCGGAGCCTGATGCTGGTCCGCAACGTCGGCCACCACATGACCACCGACGCGGTTCGCCTGGACGGCCAGCCGATCTTCGAGACCGTGCTCGACGCCCTGGTCACCGTGACCGCCGCCCTGCACGACCTGAACGGCGCGCGCCGCAACAGCCCGGCCGGCTCGGTCTACGTCGTGAAGCCGAAGATGCACGGCCCGGACGAAGTGGCCCTGGCCGTCCGCCTGTTCGACCTGGTCGAGGACGCGCTCGGCCTCGCGCGCAACACCGTCAAGCTCGGCATCATGGACGAGGAGCGGCGCACCAGCGCCAACCTCAAGGCCTGCATCCACGCCGCGCGCGACCGCGTGGTCTTCATCAACACCGGCTTCCTCGACCGCACCGGCGACGAGATCCACACCGCCATGGAAGCGGGCCCCGTGGTGCGCAAGGACGCCATCAAGGCCGAGCCCTGGCTGCCGGCCTACGAGAAGCGCAACGTCGAGATCGGCCTGGCCACCGGCTTCCCCGGCCGCGCCCAGATCGGCAAGGGCATGTGGGCGGCGCCCGACATGATGCAGGCCATGCTGGCGACCAAGGTCGGCCACCCCAAGGCCGGCGCGAACACCGCCTGGGTGCCGTCGCCGACCGCCGCGGTGCTGCACGCGCTGCACTATCACGAGGTCGACGTGCCCTCGCTGCAGGCCACGATGGCCAAGGCGGGCGAGCCGACCGGGCTCGAAGACCTCCTGACCCCGCCGCTGGCGCGCTCCAACTGGAACGCCGCCGATGTGCAGGAAGAGCTCGACAACAACGCCCAGGGCATCCTCGGCTACGTCGTCCGCTGGATCGACCAGGGGATCGGCTGCTCGAAGGTGCCCGACATCCACGACGTCGGCCTGATGGAGGACCGCGCCACCCTGCGGATCTCCAGCCAGCACATCGCCAACTGGCTGCACCACGGCGTCTGCACCGAGGCCCAGGTTCGCGAGACCCTGGCGCGGATGGCCAAGGTCGTGGACGCCCAGAACGCCGGCGACGCCCTCTATCGACCGATGGCCGGAAACCCCGACAGCGTCGCCTACCAGGCCGCGCTGGAACTGATCTTCGAAGGCCGCGCCCAGCCCAACGGCTACACCGAGCACATCCTCCACCGCCGCCGGCGCGAGCGGAAAGCGCAGGGCTGAGGGCCCCCTTCCCTCCCCTTTATGGGGAGGGTGGACGAGGCGAAGCCCTCGCCGGGTGGGGAGGTGTGGGCTAAGCGCGATCCTCGGAGCTTGATCGCGAGTTCCCCACCCTGATCGCTGCGCGATCTGTCCCCCCCCATGAAGGGGAGGGGAAGGCGCCGCGCTACTTCTTCGTCCAGCCGCCGCCGGCGGGCTTGTAGAAGTCGCCGGGGCGCAGCTTGGCTTTCACCACGCTTTCGAAGGCCGCGGCGCCGGCGGCCGCGGGGGTGACACCGTTCTTGGCGGCGGCCTGCTGGTAGATCTCGGCTCGCCCGGCATTCGTCTCGGCCACCGCGGACCTGATCGCCGGATCGGCGCCGCCGGACACGAACCCCAGGAAACCGTCCGCCTGTTCGCCGACAATGCCCGCGGCCTTGGCCGAGTCGACGGTGGCCTTGGTCGAGGCGGATTGCGCCTGGGCCGCGACCGGCAGAGCCAGGGCAGCCAGGACCGCGCCCGTGATGCTGATGATGTCTTTGCTGTGCATGGTCATGCGTCTCAGAAGAGGTTCGGGTTTTTCTGGATCAAGGCTTTGACGTCCTCGTCCAGCTGCAGCCGGACGTTGGCGTCCAGCTTGGCGTAGATGGTGATCGGGTCGACCTTCACGTGGACGGTCGGCTCGCAGGCGGCGAGGCTCAGGCCGGCCAGCGCCAGCAGAGCTCGGGGTGGGGCGATCATCGGGTCGTCTCCAAGGCCATGGTCCCTCATTTGCGGTCCGGGGTCTGAACCGGGGGTGAACTGCGAAGCCGCTGATACTCGGCGTAGTCGGCCAAGAGGTCGTCGAGGTTGAGAGTCGTGTCCAGCGTCAGGTCCACGCCGGTGCCCGACGGCAGCGGCAGCTTGCGGCCCAGGAACTTGCGTCCGATCAGATCGAACAGCGAGAGCCTGATCTCCTGATGCTGCGGCGGGTCGTGCTCGCCCACGATGTGGAAGAGCACGCCCAGTCGACCGTCGGAGCGGGTGACGACGCCGGCGTCCAGGGTGGTGAAGGCCAGGTTCTCCATGGCCTGGTAGGCGAAGTCGGTGAAGGTGTCGTTGGCCTCCACCGCCGTGGTGGTTCCGGTCGGGAGATCGGCCGTGCCGCCTGCCGCCACGGCGTCCAGCGCGCTGCGGTCGATGGAGAGCCGGCCGGGCTGGATGGCGTGCAGGTCGCCGCCCAGGATGCGGACCTTGCCGGCCTGGCTTTCGAACGGCATCCGGCCGCTGACCTTGGCGTCGAGGTCGACCTTGTCCCCGAACGGCGTCGCCTCCACCAGGTCGTGCAACTGCACGCCCTCGAACAGCAGCGCCCCCTGGATCGGCGCGCCAACGACCAGCGGCACGCTCAGGCTCTCCACCCGCACCTTGCCGCCGCCCACCGTCGCCTCGCCGCCGGAGATCAGCAGCGCCTTCTCCTGCACCTCGAAGGCGACGGAGACGCCAGTCAGGGCGGCGAAGGCGGCGACGCTTTCGGCCCGCAGTTGCTGTCCCGGCGCGGCGATCAGGGGGCTAAGGCTGGAGAACGCCACCTTGCCCGAGAGGCCGGTGACCTTGCCGGCCGGGCTGGTGAAATCGAGGCGCGGCAAGGTGACCACGCCCGAGCTGGTCACGCCCGCCGATGTCCAATCGAAGGTCCCCGCGAAGGACGCCGATCCGCTGACCGGCGAACCGACGACGCCAGCGAGGGGTGAGAGCGTCACCGGCTGCAGTCCACCCTCGGCAAAGGCCAGCAGGCCGGTGTCGATCCTGGCGCCGCCCCGGCCGTCGCGCGTGTCGTGGGCGATCGTAGCGTGGCCGAGCGCCTGGCCAGCGGGGGTGCGGAAGCCCAGGTTGGCGGTCACGACGCCGCCGGCCAGATCGACCGGGCCGCTCAACTGAACGGGATTGAAGCGGGTCGAAGGGGCCGTGTCGCGGACCTGGGCGCTGGCCAACACCGCATGAACCTTCAGCGCACCGCCTTTGTCGGACGCCTCGACCTGACCGGCCCCGGCCTCTGCACGGACCTGGGCGAAGGGCGCTGCCAGCGCGACGCCTTCGGCCCGTGCCCGCAGGCTCCAGGCGCCGCCCGCGAAGCTGAACATCGGCGCGCCGGCGGGACAGAGGCTCGCCGACAGGTCCTCGATGTCGTTGGCGCCGAGTTCGAGCTTGCGCGCCTTGAGCGGCACGCAACCGCCGGCGGTGAACGTCACGCGGCCGTTCGCGAGCTTTAGCGCGCCGGCGGCGTCAACGACCCCGTCCTCCACCGGCGCGAATGACCCAGCCGCCCTGAGCCGGCCCGTCATCGTCGCTCCGCCATCGGTCAGCGCGAAGCGGCTGACGTCGGCGTCCAGTTTCGGCAAGCCGCCGCCGGCGACGGCGAGCCGCCAGGCGCCGCGGCCACGATCGGTCAGCACGGCCTCGGCGCCGCCATCCGCTTTCACTCGCAAGGGCCGAGCGAGGGACACGTGGGCAACGCCCTTCGAAACCGCCAGCGAGACCGCGGGGGCGTCGAAGCGGAAGGCGCGGGCCGCGCGCTTCACGGCGGCGATCGTTGGCGAGTCCGCCGCGAGCGGTGCGCCGAGGCCGGTCCAGGCGCCGCGTCCGCTGGCCGCGCCCTTCAGAGCGACCGATGTCTCCGTTGCGCTGACCGCGACCGGGCCGCCAAAGACCGCCGTCGCCTGTGGAACGTGCAGGTCGCCGGCGGCCAGGTTCTGGAGCGTCGCCTCGAGCTGGCTGGTCGCGGAGACCGTGTCGCCGCCTCGCCGGCTCCAGCGCAAGTCCGGCGCGTTGGCCTGCAGGTGGATCAGGCCCACCCGGTTCTCGCCCACGCCGGCCGAGGACGCCGCCAGATCGGCCTGGGCGGTCCCGGTCAGCGTCAGGGTGTCGATCCACCCGGCCGCGACGCCGTCGAAGGCGGCTGAGAGCTGGGCGCCCTCCAGGCGCTGGCCCGCCGTCGCCAGCGAACCGGCAAGGCCGACGCGCAGGGTCACCGCGCCGTCGCCCCGTCGCTTCTGCAGGTCAGGATAGGGCCCCTGCCCGGTAAGCCCGAGGCGCGCGCCGGTCAGCGTCACCGATCCGACCACGGCCTTCGACGCGTCGATCCGGCCGTTAATGTCGACGCGGTCGCCATGGGTTCGCAAGGTGAGCGCGCCGGCCCCCAGCGCCGCGTCGAACGCCGGACCTTTGAGCTGCGCCGGGCTGGTCGTGGCCGCTAGCGCCATGAGCTTGCCGTCGGCCATCGTCGCGTCCGCGACCACGCGCAGGGGTCCGTAGTCCGTGGTCAGCAGCAGCGTCCCGTCATCGACCTCGATCCTGGGCTTAGTCGCGTCGGGCCGCGGCGGCTGCTTGAGCAGGTCCTGGATGAGTGGATCGAGGCTGCCGAGCGTCAGCTTTCCGTCGTGAAGCCGCGCGCGGACGATTGGCTTCGTCAGCCTTACCGTCCGCACCTCGAAGTTCAGGCCGCGCAGGCCATAGGTCACCTCGGCGTCGCCGGCCACAAAGTCCGGCGCCTTGGGGTCGCCCACCTGCAACCGTCCGCGAAAACCGCCGGGCCCGAAGCTGCCGACCTCGGCCGTCGCCGCCACCCCATGCGACCGGAGCCAGCCGGTCAGCACTTCACGGGCGATCACCCGGCGCGTGGCGTAGAGGACGAGGGCCAGCACCAGCAGGCCGACGCCCAGCGACACCAATACAAGGCGCGCCAGGCGCGGTCCGGCTTGGGGACGTGTCTCTGTCAAAGGCGACGCACTCGGCTCACGGACCAGTCATAGCCCAATCCGCGGCCAAGCTAAGGCGTTCCGCGTTTAAAGCCCGCCGAAGCTCGCGAGCGCCACGCCGCCGTCCACCGCGATGGTCTCGCCCACCACATAGTCGCCGGCCCGGCTCGCGAGGTAGATGGCGACGCCCTGCATGTCCTCGTCCGTGCCGATGCGGCGCGACGGGATGCGCTTGGCCACCTCGTCGCCCTGGTCGCGAGCCACGCGGTTCATCTCCGAGGCGAAGGCGCCGGGCGCGATGGCGCTGACCACGATCTTGTCCTGGATCAGCCGCGCGGCCATCCGGCGGGTCAGGTAGATCAGCCCCGCCTTCGAGGCGTGGTAGGAGTAGGTCTCCTGCGGATTGAGCCGGATGCCATCGATCGAGGCGATGTTGATCACCTTGGCCGGCCGCTCGTGCGTGGCCGCCGCCTTCAGCGCGCCGTGCAGGGCCTGGGTGAGGAAGAAGGGCGACTTCAGGTTCAGGTTCACCACCTTGTCCCAGCCGCTCTCCGGGAACTCGTCGAACTCCGCGCCCCAGGCCGCGCCGGCGTTGTTCAGCAGGATGTCGAGCTTGTCCTCGTGGGTGAGGTAGGCCGCCGTCAGCGCCTTGATCCCGTCGACGGTCGAGACGTCCTGCGGCAGGGCGATGCACTGCGGCCCCAGTTCCTCGGCGGTCTCGATGCAGGCCGGCGCCTTGCGCGACGAGATGTAGACCTTGGCCGCGCCGGCTTCGAGGAAGCCCTTGGCGATCATCTTGCCGATGCCCCGCGAGCCGCCGGTGACCAGCGCCGTGCGGCCGTTCAGCGAAAACATGTCCTGCGCCATCCGCGCCTCCCCTGATTGTCATGGCTCCGCGAGGCGCGGAGAGTGCAGCCCAGGCCGCCTCATTCCCCTCGCACATTTGACTTGGAAGGGTCTAGCGTGGCCTGTAACAAGCGTTTGAATTTAGCCGCCGCCGACATCTTTTCACGAGCGGCCAACAAGCCCAGGGAACGCTCCGCATGACCGAGATCAATTCGGTGACCACCCTCACGCAAGACGGCGACGTGGCGGTCATCACGCTCAATTCTCCGCCGGTGAACGCGTTGTCCGCCAAGGTCCGCGAGGGCCTGTTCGAGGGCTTCAAGGCGGCCATCGCCTCGGACGCCAAGGCCATCGTGCTGATCTGCGAGGGCCGCACCTTCATCGCCGGCGCCGACATCACCGAATTCGGCGGAGCCATGGCCGGTCCCAGCCTGTTCGACGTGCAGGACATGATGGAGGGCTCGCCGAAGCCGGTGGTCGCCGCGATCCACGGCACGGCGCTGGGCGGCGGCCTGGAGGTCGCGCTCTGCGCCCACTACCGCGTCGCCGTTCCGTCGGCCCGCCTGGGCCTGCCGGAAGTGGCGCTGGGCCTGCTGCCGGGCGCCGGCGGCACCCAGCGGCTGCCGCGCATCGTCGGCGTCGAGAAGGCGCTGGAGATGGTCACCTCCGGCCAGCATGTCCCGGCCAAGGCGGCGCTCGCCATGGGCCTGGTCGACGAGCTGGTCGAGGAAGGCAAGCTGAAGGAAGGCGCCGTCGCCTTCGCCAAGAAGGCGGTCGCCGAGGGCAAGCCGCTGATCAAGGTGCGCGACAACAACGCCAAGCTCGAGGCCGCCAAGGGCCACCCCGAGATCTTCGCCGATTTCCGCAAGGCCAATGCGCGCAAGTTCCGCGGCTTCATGGCCCCGGAGAACAACATCAAGGCGGTCGAGGCGGCGGTGAACTCCGCGACCTTCGACGACGGCCTGAAGGCAGAGCGCAAGCTCTTCGGCGAGCTGATGACCGGCCCGCAGTCGGCCAACCAGCGCTACTACTTCTTCGCCGAACGCCAGGCCCAGAAGATCCCCGACGTTCCGGACGACACCCCGACCCGCCCGATCAAGAAGGTCGGCATCATCGGCGCCGGCACCATGGGCGGCGGCATCGCCATGAACTTCGCCAACGTCGGCATCGAGGTCGTGATCGTCGAGCAGCAGCAGGCGCCGCTGGACAAAGGCCTCGCCACCATCCGCAACAACTATGAGCGCTCGCGCACCGCGAAGCCGGAAGAGACCGAAAAGCGCGTGAGCCTGATCACCGGCTCGCTCTCCATGGAAGACGCCTTCAAGGACGTCGACCTCGTCATCGAGGCGGTGTTCGAACGCATGGACGTGAAGAAGGAGATCTTCGCCAAGCTGGACGCGATCTGCAAACCCGGCTGCATCCTGGCGACCAACACCTCGGGCCTGAACATTGACGAGATCGCCTCGGTGACGAAGCGGCCGCAGGACGTCATCGGCCTGCACTTCTTCTCGCCGGCCAACGTCATGAAGCTGCTGGAGATCGTCCGCGCCGACCATACGGCCAAGGACGTCATCGCCACCTCGATGAAGCTCGCCAAGCAGATCGGCAAGATCGCGGTGCTGGTGGGCGTGACCCCCGGCTTCGTCGGCAACCGCATCCTCGGCCAGCGCCAACGCGAGGCCCAGAAGCTGGTGATGGAAGGGGCCATGCCCTGGGACATCGACCGCGTGCTCTACGACTTCGGCTTCCCCATGGGTCCGTTCGCCATGAGCGACCTGGCCGGCCTGGACATCGGCTGGATCAAGGAAAAGTCGAACGGCGAAAGCATCCGCGACGTTCTCTGCGAAGCCGACCGCCGCGGCCAGAAGACCGGCGCCGGCTATTACGACTACGACGAGAACCGCAACCCCAAGCCCAGCCCGTTCACCGAGAAGGTGATCAACGACTTCATCGTCAAGACGGGCGCCAATCCCCGCAAGATCTCCGACGAGGAGATCCTGGAGCGGACCATCTACCCGATGATCAACGAGGGCGCGAAGATCCTCGAAGAGGGCAAGGCGATCCGCCCCTCCGACGTCGATGTGGTCTGGGTCAACGGCTACGGCTGGCCGGTCTACCGCGGCGGCCCGATGGCCTACGGCGACCAGGTCGGCCTCGACAAGGTGCTGGCCAAGATGAAGGACTTCCAGGCGAAGATGGGCGACGCGTTCAAGCCCTCCCCGCTCCTGGAAAAGCTCGTCGCCGAGGGCAAGAAGTTCTCCGACCTGAAGGCCTGAGTTTCCGCCCCCTTCGTCTTCCTCTCCCATTCATGGG
>JBOHKZ010000076.1:0-7781 GCA_050729355.1 Phenylobacterium sp.
CAGTCGCTCCATGCCCCATCCGAACGTTCCGTCGCGCATGGCGTTCTGGGTGCTGCTCTCGAGGTCTGCGGCCGGGTAGAGCCGCAGGAACGCGTCGGCAAGGTCGCCGTAGCGTTCGCGGATGGCCGCCTCATAGGTCTTTGCATCGGGCGGGGTCGGGACCTTGAACAGGGCCCGTATCTCATCGCCGTTGAACCCCGCGATCGTCGGCACGCGGGCCTGCTCCCCGCGATCGAAGGTATCGACTGTCTGGCGTTTCAGCACCCAGCCGTCGACCGTCGACCAGACCTGGTAGTGGGCCGCATAGGCCGCATTGGTGAGCGCCTCGGCGTCCATGGCGCGCAAGGCGGCGAGACTGTCCACCTTTACGGCGGCGGCGACCGCCAATCCCATCCCTTCCGCGGATGGAAGCCCGTGCGCGGCGGTCTTCAATTCCGGCAGGGTCGGCATGCCGCCGCTCTCAGCAATCGCCTTCTGGAATAGGCCGCGGGCCAGGGGACTGGCCAGCATCTGGACGACGCTCATGGCCCCGGCCGATTCGCCGAAGACCGTGACGTTGGTCGGATCGCCGCCGAACGCGGCGATGTTGCGCCGGACCCAGCGAAGCGCCTCCATTTGGTCGAGCAGGCCATAGTTCCCTGAAGCGCCGTGCGGCGACTCGGCGGTCAGTTCCGGCAGCGCGAGATAGCCCAGCACGCCCAGGCGATAGTTGACGGTGACCACCACCACGCCGCGCGCGGCCAGGGCGGAGCCGTCGTAGAGCGGACTTCCGGCATAGCCGAAGGTCTGCGAGCCGCCGTGGATCCAGACCATGACCGGCGCCTTCCGCGCCGCCATGGGCCGCCACACATTCAGCGACAGGCAGTCCTCGCTCATCTTCGGCGGCGGATCGGCATAGATGCTCCCTGCCGGCAACATCGGCTGGACGCAGGCGGGGCCGAACTGCGCCGCCTCGCGAACGCCGCTCCATCCGCCGGCTGGCGCGGGCGGGCGCCATCGCTCGGGCCCTATCGGAGGGCGCGCGTAGGGAATGCCCTTGAACGCCTCAACGCCGTCAGCCGCCGCGACGCCTCGAAGCGCGCCCTGCTCGATCCTCACCGTCGGCGCGGGGGCCGCCGCGGCGCCGAACGCGGCTATCGCCGCTAGAAGCAACGCCAGCGCGGCCAGACCGGATTTCATGACCGTCCTCCTTGAAGGCCGCCTTTGCTGACGACGCACCTGAAGCTCGCCGGATCGGTGGGCGAACCCGCGCCCGTGTAGCGAGCTGACTTCGGATAGGCGCAGATCGGCCGAGCGCCGCCGGCGCCCAGGGCCGCCCCAGCGCGCCGGTAGCCCAGGATCTGATCGGGAGCGCGGCCGGTCTCCACCCACGCTTGAACCGCCCCTAGGGCGTCGAAGGTCGAGAACCCAGGGCCGCCCGCACAGTGGCCCATGCCCGGCGCCATGAACACGCGCAGGAACCCATCCACCGTCTGCTCGGCGCCGGCGGGGCGGCCCTTCGCCGCCATGGCGGCGATCACCTGCCGCCGATACTCGATCGGCAGCGTCTGGCCGTTGAACTGATCGCCCCAGCCTTGATGGATCAGCAGCTTGCCGCCGCGCGCCCTGAAGCGTTCGAGATGAGGGCTGAGGGCGGTGATGTCGGCGCCCACCCGGCGATCGACTTCGGCCACGTCCCGATCCCAGTCGAAGGTCCGCCAGTCCCAGGCCGGGTCGCGATAGACCATGGTCCGAAGCAAGGGGATGGCGAAGACCTGCGCCAGCGGGCCCTGGATCGCGCCCCATCCGTAGGCCAGCGGCTTGCCCGCGGACCCGTCGGCCTCGGAGCCGTAGGCGAAGCCGGGATAGATCGCCGCGCCTGTCCTTCTGTTCCTGGGGCCCGAATATATCAGCTGCGCCGTCCGCGCCTGCGCGGGCGTCAGGCATGCCGCCGCGACAATGTCGCTCGGCGCGCAGATTATCGACGCTGGGTCGAAACGGCAGGCCTCGGGATCGGTGATCAGTCCATCCTTCAGCCCGTCGTCGCCGTCGCAGTCGGCGAGCACTGCAGCGTGCAAGACCGGGAGCTTTTCCGGTGGAATGAGCGCGCCGGGCGGTTCGGTGGCCTTGAGCCCCCAGAGGAAGCTCATCATCAGATGGGCGTAGGACATGCCCGGTGCGCCGGCGACGATGCCGTCGTAGTCGTCGGGATAGAACTGCGCCTCCGCCATCGCCTGCGCCCCGCCGGTGGAGCACCCCTCGAAATAGGCGCGGCGCGCGGGCGCGCCGTAATAGCCGGCGACGAGGGCCTTGACCGGCGCGGTCACAAGGTGGGTCGCGGTGTGTCCCCACAGGCGGACCTTGCCGGGATCCTTCATCCAGGAGGGGTCGGCGCCTTGGTGGCCCGTATCGTTGCCGGTGACCGCGTAGCCCCGGCTCAGACCCGCCGCCAGGGCGCTAAGCGGTTGGTCGCCGCCGAAGCCGGCGCTGCCCACCGACAGCAGGCGGCCGTTCCACCCCTCGACCGGCAGCCAAACCTCGAAGCCGATCGACCCGGCGGCGATCCCCCTCACGCGGCAGAACGCCGGCAGATTCTGGGTCATCGGCTCCGCGAGGGGCACGGGCGTCGTCATCGGCCCGGCCGGCGTCACGTCGGCGCTGACGACACGGGCGCCGTCGAGGGCCTGCGCCGTCAACGCCCTGCAGTCGGCGGCCAGCGCAGGGGCGGCGAACAGCACGGCCACGAGCAGCGCGGACAATGCGAACAGCCGCTTCACCATCGAGCGGAGTCCCCGTCGCGCGCCGCCGCGTTCGCGGACGGCAGATCGATCTCAAAGGCCAGCAGCGACGAGCTCAGGGTCTTGCCGTGGGCGTCCAGGGCGAGCGAGCGAGTGACGCCGCCGCGCAGCGCGCCGTGCAGGACGAAGTTGAGGGCGCCCAGGCCCGGCAGTTCGAACCGCTCGACGCGGTTGAGACCCAACCCTTTGAATATCCCGGCGACCACCTCCGTCGTCAGCGCCTCCGCCAGGAGCGGATAGTCCCCGGCCCGATAGGCGATGACCGAGATCATCGACACGTCGCCCTTGTCGCCGGCGCGCGCGTGCGCCACCTCGTGCAGGCGGACTCTCACGCGACCTCCATGTCGATCCGCGGCCGTATGCGATCGCGCGGCAGCAGGATGGAGGCGATGGCGACGACGGTGCTCGCGGACCGGGTCACGCCTCCCCCGCCGGCGGGGCCGTTGGTGTAAAGCGCCTCGACCTCGCCGCCGATGGCCTGAGCCGCTTGCAGGGTGGCGCACCGTCCGGCCACGCGGGCCCGCACCTCCCGCGGTGCGTTCGGCGATCCGGTCTCCGCACCCTGGAAGATGGCGTCGACCCCGACCAGCTCGCTGCGCAGCTCGTCCACCGCCAGGCCGGTCATCGCCAGGCGTTCCCGCACGATCTCAAGCGCCAGACGCCCCCGCTCCACGGCCTGGACCCCCGCGTAGGCGATCTGACCCTCGCCCACATAGCCGTCGAGGTAGCCCACTGAGACCTTCAGCTGGTCCGGCGCCGGGCGACCCCGGGCGCCGCTCAAGGCGACGGCGTCGGGTCCCACCTGTTCGAGCCGGACGGCCGAGAAGTCCGCCGTGACATCGGGCGTCAGATAGGCCGAGGGATCCGCCAGCTCATAGAGCAGCTGCTCCTTGACCGTGCGGAGATCGATGCACCCTCCAGATCCCGGCGCCTTGCTCACCACCGCCGAGCCGTCGGCCGACACCTCCGCATAGGGAAATCCGAGGCGGGCAAGGCCCGCCACGGGCTTCACGCCGGGGTCCGCGAAATAGCCGCCGCTCAACTGGCCCGCACATTCGAGCAGGTGGCCGACGAGGACGCCCCGCCCCAGCAGATCCCAATCGTCGCTCGCCCAGCCGAATTCGTGGATGAGCGGCCCCAGGAATAGCGAGGGGTCCGCCACGCGCCCGGCGATCACCACGTCGGCTCCGCGGCGCAAGGCCTCCACGATGCCGTCCGCGCCAAGATAGGCGTTCGCCGACTGGATGCGGTCTACGCCGATATCCCGGACCCTACCGGGGCCGGTCAGAAGGGTTGGATTCTCCCGAAGCGCCAGGTCGAGCACGTCGTCGCCGGTCAGGGCGGCGACCTTCAGACCCCGGAGGCCGAGGTCGCGGGCGATCTCCACGACGCGGCGGGCCGCTGCGATCGGGTTGGCGGCGCCCATGTTGCTGACGATCCGCACGCCGCGCTGACGGCACCCCGGCAGCACGGCGCGCATGCGCGTTTCAAGCAGCGTGTCGTAGCCTCCTGTGGGGTCCCGCCGCCGGGCCTGCTGCGCAAGCGCGATGGTGCGCTCGGCGAGGCATTCGAAGACGAGGTAGTCGAGGCGGCCATGTTCGACCAGCTCCACCGCCGGCTCGATCCTGTCACCTGAGAAGCCGGCCCCGGCGCCGATCCGGATCGTCTTCATAGGGGCAGGACTCCGAAAACAACCGACGCCGCCGCCATGACCAGCGAGGCGCCGAACAGATAGGGCGCTGCGAACCTCTGGTGCGCGCCCAGTTCCACACGCGACAGGCCCGAGACCAAGAAGGTCGCCGGCGTCAGCGGGCTGACCGGGAAGCCGGTGGTCATCTGACCGAGCAGCGCGGCCTGCGCCATCTGGATCGGGTCGCCGCCAAACCGGCCGTGCACGTCGGCCAGAACCGGCAGGACGCCGAAATAGAAAGAGTCCGGATCGAAGAAGAGACTGAGCGGCATGGAGACCACGGCCAGCCCGAGCGGCAGGTGCTGGGCGCCGGCGGTCGGGACGGCCTGCGCCACGGCGTCGGCCATGGCTTTCAACATGCCGCCGCCGGTCATGACGCCTGAAAACACGCCGGCCGCCAGCAGGACGCCTGCCATGGTGAGCGCCGACCGGGCGTGAGCGTCCAGGCGCTCACGCTGGGCTTTCGGGCCCGGATAATTGATCGCCAGGGCCACGGCGGTGCCCACCATGAACGCCACGGCCGGAGGCCCGCCCATGATCACCGTGCTCAGGACCGTCAGGGTGAGGGCGAGGTTCAGCCAGACACGTCCAGGCCGCCGCAGCGCCAGCGCCGTATCGTCCAGGACATAGGCCGGGACGGCGGCCGCGCCGGCTTCGATCGACCGTCCGGCGCGCAGCCCCATCCAGGCGCAGGCCGCAAAGACGAAGGCCAGGCCGACCAGCTGGACGGGGATCATCGGCCTGAAGATCTCAGTCGGGGTCAGATGCAGGGCGGCTGCCGCGCGCAACGTCGGACCGGTCCACGGCAGGAAGTTCACCCCCGCGGCGAGCGATGCGGCGCAGGCCAGGATGCGGCGGTCGATCTTCAGCGCGTCGTAGAGCGGAAGCATCGCGGGAATGACCACCAGGAAGCAGACCGCGCCCGACCCGTCGAGGTGCACGAGCAGCGCCAGGAGCGCCGTGCCGACCACGATCCGCACGGGATGGGCGCCCACCGATCGCAACACCAGGCGGATCACCGGATCCAGCAGCCCGGCGTCCGTCATCACCCCGAAATAGAGGATGGCGAACACGAACATGGCCACCACGGGCGCGATCTGGGCGATGCCCGCCAACATGAAACCGCTGGTCGCAAGGCCCTGCCCCGCGAGCACCGACGCCGTCGCCGGCACGGCGATGAGAGCGACGACGGGCGAACACAGGTTGAAGGTGATGAGACCGACCAGGGCGAGCGCTGCCCCCAGTCCAATCAGTGCGAGCATGTCCCCTCCGCCCGCGTGGTCCAGGGCTTGGCGGGCACTATGTCGGCGGGCTAAAGAAGCCACAAAGACAAAGATCGAATGGACTTATGCAATATGCGGAACAATGTCAGTCTGCACACCCTGAGGCTGTTCCTGCGGGTGGCCGAGACCCGCAGCTTCAGCGAGGCCTCCCGGACCGAGAACGTGTCGCAGCCGGCGCTTAGCCGCAGCATCCGCATGCTGGAGGATCAACTGGGAATCCGGCTGTTCGACCGCGACACCCGCAACGTCTCGCTGACCGACGCAGGCCTGATGCTGCAGCCCATCGCCGAGCGACTGATCAGCGACTACGACGCCGCGTTCAGCGACCTCGCGCAATCCATATCCGGCGAGCGTGGGCACGTGACGATCGGCGTCTTACCGTCGATTGCGGCCGGCCTGCTGCCGAACGTATTGGCGCGCTTTCGAGAAGAGCGACCGCGTGTCGAGGTCAAAGTTGAAGACACGCTGTCTGACTCGCTCATCGAGTTGCTGCAGCAACGCCGGATCGATTTCGCGATCGGCATCGAACCGGACGCAGACCGCCGATTGGAGTTCCAGCCGCTGTTCTCGGATGAGTTCGTTCTCGTCGTGCGCCGTGGGGACCCCCTGGACCTGCGCGAACCGCTTCCGTGGGCCGAGCTGAAAGGACAGAGGTTCATCGGCATGGCGGCAGCGTCGAGCGTGCGCCGGACGACCGATATCGCCTTTGCACGCGCCGACATCAGTCACCGTCCCCTTTATGAATGTGCGCATATATCGACGGTCGGCGGCCTGATCCGCGCCGGCCTGGGGGTCAGCGCCCTTCCGGCCAGCACCTTGCCGATGATGGGGTCGACGGACATCACCAGCCGACCACTGATCAGTCCCACCATCAGCCGGACGATCGGTATCGTCTCTTTGCGATCCCGAAGTCTTTCGCCATCGGCTGAGGCCCTGATCGGCCGGCTCAAAGACGCCGAATGGTCCGACCGGCGTCACGTCGCAACGCAGGGTACCCGGCATCGTTCGTGAGCACCAAGCGAAGGGCGTAAGACCACGTCTGCACGCCAAGGAATTGGATTCCCAGATACTGGTTCGCCAGTGTTCGAGCCCGTCGTGCGGCGCTCGGTAAGCTTCCTTCCACGCGGAGATGAGTAGCCGCCAAATCGGACACTCGGAACGGCCGCAACCCGTCATGAGCGGTTGGAAGGTCAACGTCGCGAACGCGCCAGAAGCGGGGCCACCGACCGAGAGCTTCGCTTTAGCTCGCCGTTCCCGATTCGAGCCGTTTGCGTTGAATCGCGCGACGTCGAATGTTCGCGGACCATGGCGCACAGGCTTCTGTGTTCTCACGCCGTTCATGCCCAAGCGCCGTCTTAAACGCCGTCTTAGTTTGAAAATTAAGACGGCGCGCAATCATGCGCCCACGCTACTATTTGATTTTCTAGGAAAAATTGGCGCGCCCGGAACGATTCGAACGTCCGACCCTCAGATTCGTAGTCTGATGCTCTATCCAGCTGAGCTACGGGTGCGTGGAGACGCGCCTTTAAGGGGGAGCGTGCGGGGGCGCAACCCCCTATTTCAGCTTTGTGACCACGGAGCAGGACGACTGGTGGCGCGCCGCGTCGAGACCGGCGATTTCGCCCGGCTCCCTGAGCAGCAGGCGGATCAGTGCGATGCCCCGGTCATGGGCGGTGCGCACGATCTCCGCGCCCACAGGCACCGCCTGCCCTTCGCGCGCGACAATGATTCGATAGGGCTTGCCGCCGGCTTCCAGATCGTTGCGGACAAAGATGACGTCGGTCGCCGCGTCGAACAGGCTGAGCGAACTGTAGCGGCCCGCCACCGGAGTGACGTCGATCGCCACCGGTCCGCCCGACAGATCATAGGGACAGCTCGAATAGGCAAGGTCGGGACTGGGCCGCACGACCGGTTGGCGTTCGGGCGTCGCGAGATTGCTGTAGGACATGGTGTTCACCCCGCCCTGCCCCAGCCGGTCCATCGCGACATTCATCAGGCCATAGGGGATGTAGAGAATCGCGGCCCATGTCG
>JBOHKZ010000077.1:0-9394 GCA_050729355.1 Phenylobacterium sp.
CCGGGACACGTACGGGACTTCTGGAATGACTGGGAAGACGTCCTCGTTTACGACCTCGAGGCGATCGACGCCGGTCCGCTCTGCACCGACGCGCAGGCAGCCGCCTCGGCCTGCCCCGCCGGAAGCCAGCTCGGCGAGATCTCTGTGGACATCGAGGGATTTGGCACCGCGACTGGAAAGTTCTTCGCCACCAACTCGCCCGGCCACAAGACCGTCGGCGAGATCACGCTCCGTCAAGGAGTGGTCGCGCGCTTCACCGGAGAGATCGGCGGGGCCAACCGCTCCACGCTGAGCTTCACCGGTTTGCCGCAGCTGCCGTTCACGGCAATCCGCGTCAAGACGACCACGGCCGCGGCGTGGATCACCAACACGTGCGCGATCCGCACCTCGCGCACGAGCGCGCGCGGCGAGGGCCACCGCAACGTGTTCATCGGCCGCGAGAAGGGCTACCACGGCGTGGGCTTCGGGGGCGTCTCGGTCGGCGGCCTGGTCAATAACCGCAGGGCCTTCGTCCTGCTGCCCGGCGTCGACCACATCCGGCACACGCATGATCCGGCGCGCAACGCCTTCGCCCGTGGCCAGCCGGCGCACGGGGCCGAGCGCGCCGAGGATCTGGAGCAGCTGATAGCCTTGCATGGCGCCGAGACCATCGCGGCCGTCATCGTCGAGCCGGTGGCCGGATCGGCCGGCGTCCTGCCGCCGCCGGTGGGCTATCTCGAACGGCTGCGCGCGATCTGCGACGCCCACGGGATCCTGCTGATCTTCGACGAGGTGATCACCGGCTTCGGACGGCTGGGCGCCCCGTTCGCCACTCAGTTCTTCGGGGTCACCCCCGACCTCATGACCACCGCGAAGGGCATCACTAACGGCGTACTGCCGATGGGCGCCGTCTTCGCCAGCCGCGCGGTGCATGACGCGCTGATGACCGGGCCGGAAACGGCCATAGAGTTCTTCCACGGCTACACCTATTCGGGCCATCCGGTGGCCTGCGCGGCCGGGCTGGCGGCCTTGGAGATCTATCAGCGTGATGGCCTCTTCACCCGGGCCGCCACCCTGAGTTCAACGTGGGAAAAAGCCGTACACGCCCTGCGCGAGGCGCCCCATGTGATCGACGTGCGCAACATCGGCCTGATGGCCGCCATCGACCTCGCACCGCGCCCTGAAGCACCCGGCGCTCGTGGATATGACACTCTCGTGAAGGGACTCGAGGCCGGCGTCCTCGTTCGCGCCACGGGCGACACGATCGCCCTCTCTCCGCCGTTGATTGCGAATACCGATGATATCGAACGCCTACTATCGACACTTCGAGAAGTATTAGTAGGTATTAGATAAATAACACGTTATACCAGAACTTAATATTTCCTAAGCCTATAGTTATCATACCTTCGGCCCAACGAGCCGGACAATAACACGGCCACGCTTGCTACCGCGACGCTGGCCGTTTACCAGATGCTCAGCTTCCCTGGTTATGCTTCGCGCGGTTTCTTTTTAAATTTCAACGGCAGCTGATATGCTGAAGCTGTTGAAACGCACGACCAAATGTTGGTTGGCACGCTTGCTGCGGACCCGAAGTGAATCCAAGCTTGGCCTGTGCCGCTTTGGGATCGTGCACGAGGCTGTAGTGGGGCATGAAGATCGATCTGAGCGCCGGCTATATCGGGTGGACCGCTAAAGAGGCTCCGCTTCCCGATTTCCCGGCGATCACCGTCGCATTCCGGGACTGTGTTCGGCGTACGCCGGGCGCCGTAGCACTCGCGCTCGCCCGCACGGACGGGCCCCCATCCGAAACCCTGACCTACGCTGAACTTGACGCGCGCGCGCAAGACCTCGCCCGTCTGCTGATCGCGGCCGGCGTCAAGCCGGGCGACCGGGTCGGCGTTGCGACGCGCCGGGACTTCGACGTGGTGATCGCCCTGCTCGGCGCTCTCATGGCCGGCGGCGTCTACGTGCCCCTCGACCTCTCGTACCCCCGTCAGCGCATCGACTTCATGCAGCGCGACAGCGGCGTCCGGGTCATCGCGCTCTCGGCCGGCCTTGCGTCGGAGATCGCCTCCGAGGGCGTGGGGATCGTCGAGATCGGCGCCGCGCCCACGCCCGACGCCGTGGACCTGCCGAACGTCGAGGCCGCCGACCCGGCCTACATCATCTACACGTCAGGCTCGACCGGCGAACCCAAGGGCGTCGTCACGCCCCACCGCGCGGTTCTGCGGCTGACCGTCGGCGCCAGCTACACCAGGTTCGGCCCGGACCGCCGCGTCCTGCAGATGGCGCCCGTGTCCTTCGACGCCGCCACGTTCGAGATCTGGGGCGCCCTGCTGAACGGCGGGACCTGCGTGATCTATCCGGACAGCGGCCTGCCCGACTTCGCCCGGCTGCGCGCGGTGCTCGAGACCGCCCGGATCAACACGCTCTGGCTCACCAGTTCGCTGTTCAACGCGATCGTCGACGCCGACGTGGGCATGCTGGCCGGTGTCGAGGAACTGCTGGTGGGCGGCGAGGCGCTGTCCGTGCCGCATGTCCGCAAGGCGAACGCCGCGCTGCGGGCCAACCTCGTCAACGGCTACGGCCCGACCGAGACCACCACGTTCGCCTGCTGCTATCGGATCCCGCGCGAGCTCCCGAAGGGCATGACCTCCGTGCCGATCGGGCGGCCGATCGAGAGCACGGCGATCGCGATCCTAGACGACGACCTCAATCCCGTGGCGGACGGTGAGGCCGGAGAGCTCTGCGTCTCGGGCGACGGGCTGGCGCTCGGTTACCATGACCGCCCCGAACTGACCGCGGAGCGCTTCCTGCAGCGCGCCGACGCACCTGGCGGACGGTTCTATCGCACCGGCGACCAGGTCCGGATGCTTGCCAGCGGCAACCTCGAGTTCCTCGGCCGCAAGGACATGCAGGTCAAGATCGCCGGCCACCGCATCGAACTCGGCGAGATCGAACACGTCCTGAAGACCCACCCGAAGCTCGGCGACGTCGCCGTGACGGTGGAAGGTGCGAGCGCTGACGAGCGGCGCGTCGTCGCCTGGGTCGTTCCGGCGAACCGCACGGACGCGCCGTCCGCCGCTGAACTGCGGACCTACGCCGAAGCGCAAATGCCGAAATACATGATCCCCTCCGCCTACACGGTGCTGGACAGCCTGCCGCTGACCGCCATGGGCAAGCTGGATCGCGCTGCGTTGCGGGTTCCGAGGCGTGAGCGGCCGACCCTTGAACAGGCGTTCGCCGCCCCCCGTGGCAAGCTCGAACGCTTCATTGCCGACAGCTGGTGCGCCCTGATCGGCCTGGACCGCGTCGGCCGGCACGACCGCTTCTTCGAGCTTGGCGGCACGTCCCTGCTGGCGATGCGCTTCATTGAAATCTGCCGCAGCAAGCGCGACCTGCATCTCAGCGTGGCGGAGTTCTTCGACAAACCGACCGTCGCGAACATCGCTCGCATCGCCGAGCAGCGCCTAAGGCTGGCCGACCAGCCCCTAACGCCTGCGCCGCCAAGAACAACGGACGATCGCATCGCCATCGTCGGCCTCGCCGGCCGCTTTGCCGGCGCTCCGGACGTCGCGCGCTTCTGGGACATGATCCTGGCCGGTCGATCCGGCCGGGTGGAGGTCACGCGCGCGGACCTTGAGGCGGCGGGTGAAGATCCGGCCCTGCTCGACGATCCGAGCTATGTCCCGGCCGCATTCCCGCTTGAGGACGCCGAGGGGTTCGACGCCGGCTTCTTCGGCTTTACGCCCCGCGAAGCCGACCTCATGGACCCGCAGCAGCGGATCCTGCTTGAGGCCGCATGGACGGCCCTGGAGGACGCGGGTCTGGATCCCAGGCGGGGTTCGGATCACATCGGCGTCTTCGCCGGCGTCGGCCGTAACGCCTACCTGCTGAACAACCTGCTGAGCCATCAGGACCTGCGCGACGACGCCGCCGAGTACAACATGCTCATCGGCAACGAGCGCGACTTCGCCAGCACCCACATCGCTTATCGCCTGGGTCTGCGCGGCCCGGCGCTCACCGTCCAGACGGCCTGTTCCACCTCGGGCGTGGCCATTCACATGGCGGCGGAAAGCCTGCGACGGGGTGAGTGCGACGTGGCGCTCGCCGGCGGCGCCAAGGTGCTGTCGCCGAACCGCGTTGGCTATCGGCATATAGACGGCGGGCCGCTTTCGCCCGACGGCTTCGTCCGGGCGTTCGATGCGCAAGCCAACGGGATGGTGCGCGGCAGCGGCGTGGCCATGGTCGCGCTCAAGCGTCTCGAAGACGCCCTGGCCGGCGGCGACCACATCTACGGCGTTCTGATCGGCTCTGCGGTCAACAACGACGGCGACCTGAAGGCCGGGTTCACCGCGCCCAGCGTGTCGGGCCAGGCCAGCGTGATCGCCGAGGCCCACCAGAAGGCCGGCGTCTCCGCCGACTCCGTCTCCCTGATCGAGGCGCACGGCACCGGCACGGTGCTCGGGGATCCGATCGAGGTCGAAGGTCTGACGCGGGCGTTCCGGGCCAGCGGCGAACTGGCCGGCTACTGCGCCCTCGGATCGGTCAAGACCAACATCGGCCATCTCGACGCGGGCGCCACCGCGGCCGGCCTGATCAAGGCGGTGCTGGCGCTCGAAAACGAGGTCATCCCGCCAAGCCTGAATTTCACCGCGCCGAATCCCAGCATCGCCTTCGAGGGCTCGCCGTTCTTCGTGGCGGCGGAACCTGTCGCCTGGAAACGCGGCGACGCCCCGCGCCGGGCGGGGATCAGCTCCTTCGGACTTGGCGGCACCAATGCGCACCTCCTGATCGAGGAAGCGCCGACCCGTCCGGATTCCGTGTCGGCCCCGGGGCCGCACCTTCTCGTCCTCTCCGCACGCACCGAGAGCGCGCTCGCAAGGCGTTGCTCAGACCTCGCGGCCTGGCTCGATCAACGCGAGGGCGCCAATCTCGCCGACGTGGCCTACACGCTGCTGGTCGGGCGCCGCCGGTTCGAGAAGCGCGTCGCGCTGGTCTGTGAGGATCGCGCCGACGCCATCGCGAAGCTGCGCCGGATGTCTCCCTCCGAGGTCCTGCGCAACGGCGGCGCGGCGGACACACCGCCAGTCGCCTTCCTCTTCCCAGGCGGCGGCGCACAATACGCCGGCATGGCGCGCGACCTCTACGCGGCGCGTCCTGAGTTCCGCGAGGCCTTGGACGCCTGCAGCGCGATCTACCAAAAGCGCACCGGCCACTCGCTGGTCGAGCTGATCCTCGCCGGCGAGGGCGAACTCGACCAACCCACGACCGCGCTGCCGGCGCTGTTCGCCGTGGAATACGCCATGGCGCGGACCTGGTTGTCGTGGGGCGTCGAACCCGCCGCGATGATCGGGCACAGCATGGGCGAGTACGCCGCCGCCTGCGTGGCCGACGTCTTCTCGCTCGAAGACGCCATCGACATCGTCATGTGCCGCGGCCGGCTCTTCGATACGCTGCCGCCCGGATCGATGCTGAGCGTGCCGCTGGCCGCGTCCGTGCTGCGCGACCGGCTGTCGGCCGAACTCTCGATCGCCGCCATCAATCGCGACGATCAGTGCGTGGTCTCCGGCCCCGACGACGCGATCCAGGTCCTGGCCGACACCCTGACGGCCGAGGGCGTCGAGACCCGCCGCGTCCATATCAATGTCGCGGCGCATTCCACCATGGTCGAGCCGATCCTGGCGGAATTCCGCGAGGCGCTGCAGGGCATCGCATTCCAGGCGCCGAAGCTGCCTTTCCTTTCGAACCTGACCGGCGACTGGATCACCGACGACGAGGCTACCAACCCGGAATACTGGGTCCGTCATCTGCGCTCGACAGTCCTTTTCGCTGACGGGGTTTCGCGGCTCCTGGAGGATCCCGAGCGCATCTTCCTGGAGGTCGGACCCGGCCAGGTGCTGAGCATGCTGACGCGCCAGAATGCGCGCCGCGGCGCGGGCCACGACGTCATCGCCACCATCCGGCACCCCCAGGAAGCCACGTCAGACACCGACTTCCTGATCGGCGCGCTGGGGAGGTTCTGGCTCGCGGGGGGCAATCTCGACTGGGCGGCGTTCGCAGGCGGCGCTCGCCGACGCGTCCCGCTGCCCACCTATCCGTTCGAGCGCACCCGTCACTGGATCGACGCGGTTCCCTATGCTGCGAACGACCAGGCTGCCCCCGCCCCGGCCGCGAGCCTGTCAGCTCCGGCCGCGCCCCTCGCCGCCCCGGCGCCGGAGGCTGATCTGGCGACGCGTCACGAGCGGATCCTGGCGCAGCTCAAGGCGATCATCTGCAAGCTCAGCGGGCTGCCGATCGAGCGCATCGACGCGCACGCCACCTTCCTGGAGCTGGGCTTCGACAGCCTGTTCCTCACCCAGGCGAACGCGGCCTTCAAGAAGGCCTTCAAGATCCGCATGACCACGCGTCAGCTGATCGAGACGACGCCGGTGCTGGACGCCCTCGCCGCCTACATCGACGCGACGCTCGAACCTGACGCCGCGATCGGCGAAGCCGAGGCTCCGGCCGCCGAAGCCGCAGCGACCGCCGGCGCGAATGTCGCCGCGAAGTTCCGGACCGAAGACAGCCCCGGCCTGCCCACGGTCAAGAAGGCGATCCTCGCCGGCCTCACGCCGGAGCAGGAAAGCTATATCGACGAGCTGATCGCCACGACGGTCCGGCGCACGCCCAAGGCCAAGGCCGATACCCAGACCTACCGTTCGGTGCTTGCCGATCCGCGCACCGTCCAGGGGTTCCGCTCCCGCTGGAAGGAAATGGTCTACCCGGTGCTCTCGGACCAGGCGAAGGGCTCGAAGATCTGGGACGTCGACGGCAACGAGTACATCGACCTGGTCTGTGGCTATGGCGTAACCATGCTCGGCCACCAGCCGGATTTCGTGGTCGACGCCATCCGAGCCCAGCTGGACAGAACCCTCGCCATCGGCCCGCAATCGGTGCTGGCCGGGGAAGTCGCCCAGTTGGTGTCCGAGATGACGGGCATGGAGCGGGTGGCGTTCTGCAACACCGGTTCCGAAGCCGTGCTCGCGGCCATCCGGATGGCGCGCACCGTCACCGGCAAGTCGAAGATCGCCAAGTTCGACGGTCACTACCACGGCATCTTCGACGAGGTACAGGTGCGCGGCAGCGGCGCGGGAAGCCGCAAGACGACGGTCCCGAGCGCGCCCGGCATTCCGGCCGAGGCCATCCAGAACACCATGGTCCTGGAATACGGAGACCAGGAGGCGTTCGACGTCCTGCGCGAGAACGCCGACGACATCGCGCTCGTGCTCGTGGAGCCGGTCCGCAGCCGCAACCCCGACTTCCAGCCGCGGGAATATCTGCACCAGCTGCGCAAGGTCACCGAAGAGCTCGGCATCCCCCTGCTGTTCGACGAGATGGTCACCGGCTTCCGGTCCCACCCCGGCGGGGCCCAGGCGATATTCGGGGTCCGCGCCGACATCGCGACCTACGGCAAGGTCGCCGGCGGCGGCCTGCCGATCGGCATCGTGACCGGCAGCGCCCTCTACATGGACACCCTCGACGGCGGCATGTGGGAGTTCGGCGACGACTCCGTGCCGACCTCGGACATGACCTGGTTCGCCGGCACGTTCGTGCGCCATCCGATGGCGCTCGCGGCCACCAAGGCGACCCTTGAGCACCTGAAGCGCGAGGGCCCTGCTTTGCAGGAGACCCTGAACGCGCGCTCGACCAAGCTGGTCGGCGAACTCAACGCCTTCCTGGTGGAGGTGAAGACGCCCATCAAGGTGGAGCACTTCTCGTCGGTCCTGCGCCTCACCTTCACCGCGCACCAGGAGTACGCGGACCTGCTGTTCTTCGAGCTGCGCAATCGCGGCGTCCTGACCTACGAAGGCCGGCCGATCTTCCTGACGACGGAGCACAGCGACGAGGATCTCGCGGCGTTCCGCGACGCCTTCAAGGCCAGTGTCACCACCCTGATCAACGTCGGCCTGCTGGACGGCCGCGATCCCGCCGCGGTGCGGCGCATCCCGATGACCACCGGGCAGCAGGAGATCTGGGTCTCGGCCCAGTTCAGCACCGAGGCCTCCTGCTCCTACAACCTCTGCAGCACCTTGAAGCTGACCGGTCCGTTCGACTTTGAGCTGCTGCGCGCCTCGCTCAATGACCTCGCCGACCGGCACGAGGCGATGCGCTCGACGCCTGACCGGGACGGCCTGACCCAGACCATCCGGCCGTCGATCGAGCCGCCGCTGTCCTTCGACGACGCCAGCGCCGACACCGAAACCGCCCAGGCGACCCGGATCGAGCGCGCCCGGCGCGAACAGGTCACCGCGCCGTTCGACCTGGTCGATGGCCCCCTCGTGCGCTGCAAGGTGATCCGCCTGAAGGCCGAGCAGCACCTCGTGCTGCTAACGGTGCATCACATCATCGCCGACGGCTGGTCCTGCGGCGTACTGCTTCGCGATCTCGGCGAGCTCTATGCCGCGCGCAAGGCCGGCGTCGTCGCCGTGCTCGAGCCTGCCCAGCAGCTTGGGGATTTCGTCAGCTTCATGGGTCAGTCCGAGCAGCGCGACGCCCGGGCCGAAGCGCGCGACTACTGGCTGAAGCTCTATGGCGGCGCGCTGCCCCGCGTCGAGTTCCCCAGCGACCGCCCGCGTCCGAAGCGTCGCGACTACGCCGCGCAACGCCTCGAGATCCGGCTCGATCCGGCCGTGGTCGCGGGCTTGCGCGGGGCTGCGCTCGACAACGGGACCACGCTCTTCGCTTCGCTGATCGGCGGGTTCGCCGCCTACCTCAGCCGCCTGACCGGGGTCGCCGACAACCCCATCGGCTTCTCGGCCGCGGGCCAGCCGCTGATGGGCGGCAAGGGCCTCGTCGGCCACTGCGTGAATTTCCTGCCGCTGCGCCTGTCGACCGATCTGGAGCATGGTTTCGCGACCCATCTGCGCGGGATCGGCGGGTCCGTCCTGGACGCGCTGGAGCATCAGAACTTCGACTTCCTGTCCTTCGTCCAGGAGGTGCAGCCGCATCGCGACGCGGACTGGGCCCCCCTGGTCTCTATCGGCGTCAATCTCGACCCGTCCGCCAAGAAGATGGTCTTCGCCGATCTTGAGGTGGAAGCCGGATCGGTGGGACGCGCCTACGAGAACCTCGACCTGTTCCTCAACTTCGTGGAGACAGACGCCGACGTTGAACTGCAATGCACGTTCAACACTGCGCTCTTCGACGAGACGACGGTCCGCCGGCGGATGCAGGAGTACCTTCGGCTCCTGGCCGCGGCCGCGGCCGATCCGGGCGCACCGCTTGGCGACCTCGAGATCATCGGCGCCGACGACCGTCAGCGCCTGCTGTCGGACTGGAACGGCGTCGAAAACGACTATCCCCGCGACGCCTCGCTCGCCGAACTGTTCCGCAAGGTCGCGCGCGTCCATGCCGGCAAGACCGCCCTGCTGGT